>NZ_JBFAXI010000014.1:59809-123303 GCF_040680735.1 Streptomyces sp. NPDC051987
CACGCCGGCGCGGGTGAGTTCGGCGGCCATGGCCTCGATGCGGGAGGCCTTGTGGGCGCCCTACTCCCCCGGCCGCTACCTCTGGTTCCACCGCGACCTGCCCGCCGAGGTCCCCGTGCCCTTCCCGCTCGACGTCGTCCACCGGGACGACCACCTCGTCGTCGTCGACAAGCCGCACTTCCTCGCCACCACCCCGCGCGGCAGTCACGTCACCGAGACCGCGCTGGCCCGGCTCCGGCGGGAGCTGGGGATTCCCTCGCTCGGGGCCGCGCACCGGCTGGACCGGCTCACCGCCGGCCTCGTGCTGTTCACCGTGCGGCCCGAGGAACGCGGGGCCTACCAGACGCTGTTCCGCGAGCGGCGGGTGCGCAAGCAGTACGAGGCGATCGCCCCGTACGACCCCTCGCTCGCCGTTCCCCGGACCGTGCGCAGTCGGATCCTGAAGGAGCGCGGGGTGCTCGCGGCCCGGGAGGTCGACGGGGAACCCAACGCGCAGACGCTGGTCGAACTCGTCGGGCGCAGAGGGGACCTGGGGTGCTACCGGCTCACCCCGCACACCGGGCAGACCCATCAACTACGGGTCCACATGAGCGCGTTGGGTGTGCCGATCCTCGGGGATCCGCTGTATCCGGTGGTGACCGGCCCCGTGCCGGACGGTGACTTCCGGCGGCCGCTGCAACTGCTGGCGCGGAGCCTGGAGTTCACCGATCCGGTGACGGGGGTGGCGCACCGGCTGCGCAGCGGGCGGACGCTGCGGGCCTGGGAGTCGTACGACGACTGGGCCGGTCGGCGCAGCCGTTAACGGCCCAGCCACCAGCGGCGCAGCCGGGGCCAGATGCCGCGCGGCGCGGCCGCTTCGAAGGCGGGCACGGCCGGCGGCGCGACCGGAGGGGGCGCGGGGGCGGGGGCGGGGACCGGTTCCGGTGCTGCCGGACGGGTGGTGCCGAGCTGCCATTCGGTGCGCTGCGGGGGCACGAGGGCCGGGCTCGGCATCAGGGTGACGTCCTGCTTCGGCTTGGGGTCGAAGCGCACCGGCAGTTCCACCAGGTGCCGGGAGGCGATCGAGGCGCGCCAGCGCAGCTCGTCCTCCTCGCAGTCGAGCTGGATGTCGGAGAGCCGGGTCAGCAGCTGGTCGACGCCGACGTCGGCGATGGCCCGGCCGATGTCCTGGCCGGGGCACTCGTGCGGGCCGCCGCCGAAGGCCAGGTGGGAGCGGTTGCCCTGCATGTTGGCGCTCAGGTCGGGGCGGACACGCGGGTCGACGTTGCCCGGCGCGGGCGCGTAGAGCAGTCCGTCGCCCTTGCGGATGCGCTGGCCGCCGAGTTCGGTGTCCTGCTTGGCGAAGTAGGCGAAGACGGTGCTGAACGGCGGTTCGTCCCACAGGGACTGCTCGATCGCCTCGGGCACGGTCATCTGGCCGCCGTTGAGCTGGGCGCGGAAGCCGGGCTCGGTGAGGACCATGCGGAGGGCGTTGGCGAGGAGGTTGGCGGTGGTCTCGTAGGCGGCGATGAGGACGACCCGCAGGTGCTGGGCGACCTCGTCGTCGTTGAGCCCGGCCGGGTGGTTGATGAGGTGGCTGGTGAAGTCGTCATCGGAGCGGGCCCGGCGCCGGGCGGTGAGCCGCGTCAGGCAGCCCATGACGTACTCGTTGCTGGCGATCGCGGTCTCGGTGCCCTTGAGCATGTCGCGGGCGGCCTCCACGATCCGGTCGTTGTACTCCTCGGGCATGCCGAGCAGTTCGCACATGACGGCCATCGGCAGGTGCTCGGAGTACTGGGAGACCAGTTCGGCGCGGCCCTTCTCGCAGAACTCGTTGACCAGCAGCTGGGTGTAGCGGCCGATGAGGCGGCGGATGCTGCGGTGGTCGATGGTCGTCATGGCGCCCTGGACCGCCGCCCGCAGCCGCAGGTGTTCCTCGCCCTCGGCGTGCGAGCAGATGGGCTGCCAGGCGATGTGCGGCATGAGGGGGTGGTCGGGTTTGACCATGCCCTCGCGCAGCGGGGTCCAGATCCGGCTGTCCCGGGTGAAGACGGCGGGAGTGCGGACCATCTGCAGATTCTCGGTGAGCCCGAGGACCACCCAGATCGGCACGTCGTCGTGGAGCAGCACGGGCGCCACGGAGCCGTGCTCCTCGCGCAGCTTCTCGTACAGGTCGCCCAGGTGGTCCGCCTCGGCGCCGTAGAGCCGTTGCAGTCCGCCGGGGCCGCGGTGGTGCGCCGGGCAGCCGGGCGGCGGGACCGGCTCGGTGCCGGCGCCGGCCGGGAAGGGGGATTCAGGCGTCACAGTGATCGCTCCGAAGAGGTCGGAAGAAGGGGGAGTCAGGTGAGCGCGCCGGACATGGCGAGCGAGTGCAGGAAGCGCATCAGGGTCATCAGGACGTCACGGCTGGAGGCCCGGCGGCGGGCGTCGCACTCCACGATGGGCACGTCGGACGGCAGGTCCAGCGCGACGCGCAGTTCCTCGATGGGGTAACGGGGCGCGTCGGGGAAGGAGTTGACGGCGACGACGAACGGCACCCCGCGTTCCTCCAGGCGTCCCATGACGTCGAAGCTGACCTCCAGGCGCCGGGTGTCGATGAGGACGACCGCGCCGAGGGCGCCTTCGAACAGGCCGTTCCACAGGAACCAGAAGCGTTCCTGGCCGGGGGTGCCGAAGAGGTAGAGGACCAGCTGGTCGGTGATGCTGATGCGGCCGAAGTCCATGGCCACGGTGGTGGCCGTCTTGGTGTCGGAGCCGTAGTTGTCGTCGACGCCGATGCCCGCCTGGGTCATGGTCTCCTCGGTGGTCAGCGGTCTGATCTCGCTGACGGAACCGACCATGGTGGTCTTGCCGACCCCGAAGCCGCCCACGATCACGATCTTCACCGCGGCCTGGGCGGTGTGCGGCAGATGATCCTCGGTGCGGGGGCCGGGGATCGTCTCAGAGCTTTTGAAGTCCATGCATCACCGCTTCGAGAAGTGAACGGTCGGGGAGCGCCTGGCGGACGATCGGGGCGCGCGCCTGCACCAGTTCGGCCGTGATCAGCTCGGTGATCAGCGCCGTCATCGCGCTGAACGGCAGGTTGAGGTAGGCCGAGAGCTCGGCCACGGACAGGGGGGCGAGACAGAGCCGGAGCAGCGCCGCCTGCTCGGGGGTGACGGAAGGCGGTGGGGCGGCGCGCGCCACGATCAGGGTGACCAGGTCGAGTTCGGCGCGGGCGCCGTCGGCACCACTGATGACGTAGAGCCGTTCGGGGTTCCTGGTGTCGCCGTCCTCGCCGCCGTTCTCGGGGGTCGGCGGCATGGACGGGGGCGGTGCGAGTTCCGGCTTGGGCCGGCGCCGTTTGCGTTGCGGAGGAGTCATACGGTCTGCCCGTTCCGCCGAGGCGGACTGGTGAGGTGGGCGCCGATGCGGACGACGAGGTCGCGCATCATCTCGCTCATCCGGCCCGGTTCGCAGGTGACGTCGGCCAACACGGCGAGGTAGGCGTTGGCACCGGCGGACATCAGGTAGAAGTAGCCTCTGTCGATCTCGATCAGGACGAGGTTCATGTCGCCGTTGCTGATGGGGAGTTCCTGGGCGACGGCACCGGCCAGGCTCTGCACGCCCGCGCAGGCCGCGGCGAGCCGGTCGGCGGCGTCGGGGTCGCCGCCGTGCCGGGCGATGCGCAGGCCGTCGGCGGAGAGCACGACGATCATCTCGACGCCCGGTACACCGTCGGCGAGTTGCTTGAGCATCCAGTCGAAGTTGCCTCGCTGCTGGATCACTTGAGGTCCCCCTCGTCGTCGGCTTCGGCGCCGGCCGGATCGTTGATCAGGTGCAGGTACTTGGTGGGGTTCCGGGTGAAGTCGGTGGGGTGGACACCCGGGTTGTTCTTCTTGAGCCCCTCCCAGAAGGCCTCGACCCAGAGGCCGGGTTCGCGGCGCTCCGGCTCCGGCTTCTCGGGCTCGGGTTCCTTGTGCTGCGACCAGATGGTCGGGGTGCCCTCGCGTTCGGCGCGCTCGATGGCGGCCTGTTCGGCGATCCGCTGGCTGAGCGGGGTCTTCATCCGGCTGCGCCGCTGCGGCAGCCCGCCCGCCGTCCATTCGGTGACCTCGGGGACGTCGTCCTCCATGGAGATCCCGGCGGGGATGCGGGGGCTGGTGGGCCGGCGTCGCTTGGGCGGGCGCTTGGGGCCTTCGAGGGCGCCGAGTTCGGGCTGGGGGATGCCGGTGGCGCCGATGCCGTGGGCGATGCCGGGGGCGGGGTCCGTGGTCATCATGTCGCTGGGCACGATGAGGACGGCCCGGACGCCGCCGTACGCGGAGGGGCGCAGCGAGACGTCCATGTTGTACGTCTTGCACAGACGGCCCACGACCGAGAGGCCGAGGCGCGGGTTCTCGCCGAGGACCTGGATGTCCTTGCCCTGCTTGGCCTTCTCCAGCAGGCCCTCCAGGCGGTCCCGGGCCTCCTCGTTGAGGGTGACGCCGGCGTCCTCGATCTCGATGCACACGCCCGACTGCACCTCGACGGCGGTGACGTGCACCTTGGTGGAGGGCGGCGAGTAGCGGGTGGCGTTGTCGAGGAGTTCGGCGGCGGCGTGGATGACCGGCTCGACGGAGGTGCCCTTGATGTTGACCTGGCAGATGGAGTGCAGCTCGATGCGCCGGTACTCCAGGATCCGGGACATGGCGCCGCGCAGCACGCTGTAGAGGGCGACGGGGTTGGGCCACTGGCGGCCGGGGCGGCCGCCGCCGAGCACGGAGACCGAGTCGGCGAGGCGCCCGATCAGCGCCGTGCCGTGGTCGATGCGCAGCAGGTCGTCGAAGACCTCGGGGTTGCGACCGTGGTCCTCCTCCATCTCCCGCAGTTCGTGGGCCTGCTGGTGGACGATGGCCTGGACACGCCGGGCGACGCTGACGAACGAGCGCTCCAGGGAGTCGCGCTGCAGGTCTTCCTCGTCGATGATGTCGAGCATGACGCGGATCAGCCGGCGCTGCGACTCGGGGGCCTGGCGCATCCGCGGATCGAGGTCGAAGAGCTGGCGGACCACCTCTTTGGGTGACTCGCCGGCCTTGAGCCGGTAGAGCGCGGTCGGGAAGACCTCCCGGCCGAGGCGGTCGATCTCCTCCTCGTGCGCGTTGAGGGTCCGCTCCAGATACGCACGGTGACGGTCGTGCTCGGCGCGGGCGACGTCGAGCCGGCGGCCGCGGCGCACCGCCTCCGCCGCCGTCGCGAGCACCAGCAGCATGCCGACGGTCCCGCAGACGCCGACGGCGACCCGGGCGGGCTCCGCCACCAGGACGACGGCGGCGGCGGTTGCCGCGGCCATCAGTATGGCGGGCAGCAACAGCACGCGCGCCGGGGAGAGTTCACGGCCATTGGGAGGCGATTGCACACTCACCATGTATGCCTTCTGAGACGAATCGGCTGGGTGTCGGGGGAGCTCGTGGGGGGAAGGTTCATGGAGCAGTCGGATCTTCCGTACATTTGGGAACAAGCGCACGAATTCACCTCAACTCGGTGCGCTGCGGGCGAGCTTAATCCGACCGGATCATCGCCGTGTCATATTCGGCAAGCACCGGAAACCGCCCGAAGGACTGGAGTACCCTCGGTCGTTTTACACGCAGGGCACCCATTCGAACACCGAACGTCACGGCGTACATCCGTACGGTGCCACTCGCCGTGACGGGTGAAAAATGACCGCCCGAGCGAACCTCGGCCGCCCCGCGCGGGACCCCTCAGATCCCGACGATCCGCAGCGCCGCCTCGGCCGTGGCGCGGGCGAACTCCTGGGCGGGGCGCTCCGGTTCGGACCGGTGGACCAGGATGACACCCTCGATCAGCCCGAAGACGAGATCGGTCCGCAGCTCCAGCTCACCCTTGGCCAGCGCGCTGCCGGCCGCCGTGGCGGCGATCAACTGACGGTAGGAGTCCTTGAGTTCGGCGCGCACGGCGCGGAAGCCCGCGAACCGGTCGGTGTGCACCTCGGGCAGCAGGTAGAGCGCGCCCAGGTTGTGCGGCCCGGCGCACAGCAGCTCCACGTCGGCCCGGCACAGGATCCGCAGCCGTTCCTCGGCCGGGGTCACCCCGTCCGCGAGGAGCTCGCGCGCACAGGCCAGCGACGGCGTGACGGTGGACTCCAGGAGCTCGGCGAGGAGTTCCTCCTTGCCGGAGACGTAGTGGTACATCGACGCCTGCCGCATGCCCGCCCGCTCGGCGACGGCCCGGGTGGTGGTGGCCGCGTAGCCGCGGGTGGTGAACAACTCGGCCGCGGCGGCGAGCAGTTCGGCCCGCGGCTCAAGGCCGCTGTCCGGTCGCTGCGCGGCCCGCGGCCGGCCGACCCGGCGGCCACTGCTCGTCCCCATGCGTTCGATCCTCGCACACGCCGCCGCACGGCGATCACGCCGACGCCCCGGACGCCGGGCCGCCGCCCCCGGTGAGCCCTCGGTAACCGGGCCGGAACGTCACGGCAACGCCGTCGACCCGACCCGCCCCTAATTTCTGTCGAGCGACAGAAATAACCCCACAGCCGAAGGATCCGGAGGTCAGCGATGGCGACAGCGACCACGTACGGAGCCCGGGCACACGCCCGCGCCCAGGAGGGCACCCGCGCCGAGGCCATGCCCGTGGTGCCGGCCGCCGACTGGCCGGACCCGCCCTGCGAGGCCGGTCACCTGGTGTGGGCCGAGACGGTGGCCGGCGGCAACTACACGCACCGCGTCCTGGCCCGCGGCACCGAGCTGCGCCTGACCGACCTGTCCGGCGACGCCTGCGCCCACCTCCTGCTGTACGCCGCCGACCGCCCCTGGGAACGGCTGAACGTCGCCGACACGGTCAAGGTCCAGTGGAACGCCTACCTCGGCGAGGGCGTGCTGCTCCTGTCCGACCAGGGCCGGGTGCTGGCCTCCGTCGTCGCCGACACCTCCGGCCGCCACGACGCCCTGTGCGGCACCTCCACCCTGGTGCGGAACACCGGGCGGTACGGCGACGGCACCCCGCAGTCCTCCTCCCCCGCCGGCCGCGAGCTGTTCAAGCTGGCGGCGGCCAAGAACGGCCTGGAACCGCGCGACCTGCCGCCGTCCCTGTCGTTCTTCCAGGGCGTGCGGGTGCGCGACGACGGCACGCTGGACTTCACCGGCTCGGCCGGCCCCGGCGGCAGCGTCACGCTCCGCACCGAGCAGGACGTGACCGTCCTGCTCGCGAACGTCCCGCACCCGGCCGACCCGCGCCCCGAGTACGTCAGCACCCCGCTGGAGGTGCTCGCCTGGCGGGCCGCCCCCACCTCGCCCGGCGACCCGCTCTGGGACGCCACCCCCGAGGGCCGCCGCGCCTTCCTCAACACGTCCGAATTCCTCGCCGCCAGGGGGCTCGCGTGACCACGAGCACGAAGACCAGCACGAGCACGAAGACGAACACGAGCACGCGCACGAGCACGGAGACCGTCGTCCCGGCCCGCGCCGCCTGGTCCGCCGTGATCCGGACGGGCGAGACCCTCACCATCACCGACCTGCACGGCAACCAGGCCGTCGACTTCCTCGTCTACGACGCCCACGACACGTCGGTGCGCTACAGCGCGCCCGACACCGTCCACGCCCAGGGCTCCCTCTTCCTGACCACCGGCAGCGTGCTGCTCTCCAACGAGCACACCCCGCTGATGACCGTGACCGCCGACGAGGTCGGCCGGCACGACACGGTCGGCGGCGCCTGCTCCAAGGAGTCCAACACCCTGCGCTACGGCCACCACACCTGGTCCCAGCACGCCTGCGTGGACAACTTCCTCGCTGAGGGCGCCCGGCACGGCCTGGGCAAGCGCGACCTGGTCTCCAACATCAACTGGTACATGAACGTGCCCGTCGAGCAGGACGGCACCCTCGGCATCGTCGACGGCCTCTCGGCCCCCGGCCGGAAGCTGACCCTGCGCGCCGAACGCGACGTCCTGGTCCTGGTCTCCAACTGCCCGCAGATCAACAACCCCTGCAACGGCTTCGACCCGACGGCCGTGCGGATGACGATCACCGGAGCCGCAGGATGACCTCGTTCGAGAAGCTGCTGGTCGCCAACCGGGGCGAGATAGCCGTCCGCATCATCCGCACCGCCCGCGAACTCGGCCTGCGCACGGTCGCCGTCTACTCCGACCCCGACCGCTCGGCGCCGCACGTACGCCTCGCCGACGAGGCGGTGCGGCTCGGCCCGGCCCCGGCGAAGGAGTCGTACCTCGACGCCGACCTGGTCCTGAAGGCCGCCAAGGACACCGGCGCGGGCGCCGTCCACCCCGGCTACGGCTTCCTGTCCGAGGACGCCGCCTTCGCCCGGCGCTGCGAGGAGGCCGGGATCGTCTTCGTCGGCCCGACGCCGGAGCAGCTGGAGCTGTTCGGCGCGAAGCACACCGCGCGGGCGGCGGCGGAGGCCGCCGGGGTGCTGCTGGCCCCGGGCACCGGGCTCCTGGCCGATCTGGGCGAGGCCCTGACCGCGGCCTCGGCCATCGGCTACCCCGTGATGCTCAAGGCGACCGGCGGTGGCGGCGGTATCGGCATGTCGGCTTGTCGGTCCGCCGATGAACTGACCGACGCCTGGGACCGGGTGCAGCGGGTCGCCGCCGCCTCCTTCGCCTCCGCCGGGGTCTTCCTGGAACGCCTGGTCGAGCACGCCCGCCATGTCGAGGTCCAGGTCTTCGGCGACGGCGCCGGCCGGGTCGTCACCTTCGGCGACCGGGACTGCTCCCTCCAGCGCCGCAACCAGAAGGTGGTCGAGGAGGCACCCGCGCCCGGCCTGCCCGCAACGGTCCGCGCCCGGCTCGCCGGCGCCGCCCGCGACCTGTGCGCCTCGGTCGGCTACCGCTCGGCCGGGACGGTCGAGTTCGTGTACGACGCGGCCCGTGAGGAGGCCTACTTCCTGGAGGTCAACACCCGCCTCCAGGTGGAGCACCCGGTCACCGAGGAGATCTACGGCGTCGACCTGGTCGCCTGGATGCTGCGGCTCGCGCGCGGCGAGACCGACGTCGTCCGCGACCCGGGCGCACCGCGCGGCCACGCCGTCGAGGCCCGCGTCTACGCCGAGGACCCCTCCCGCGGCCACCGGCCCAGCGCGGGTCTGCTGACCCGGGTGGAGTTCCCCGCGGGGGTGCGCGTCGACGGCTGGGTGGAGACCGGCACCGAGGTGACGACGTCGTACGACCCGATGCTCGCCAAGGTGATCGCCCACGGCCCCGACCGCGCGGCGGCGCTGCGCCGGCTGGACGAGGCGCTGACCGCCGCCCGCGTCGACGGCATCGAGACCAACCTCGGCCTGGTGCGCGCGGCGCTCGCCGACCCCGCGTTCCGCGCCGCCACCCACTCGACCGCGACCCTCGCCGAGGTCACCGACCCCACTCCCCGGATCGAGGTCGTCGCGGCCGGCACGCTCACCACGGTGCAGGACTGGCCGGGCCGCACCGGTTACTGGCAGGTCGGCGTCCCGCCGAGCGGTCCGATGGACGACCGCTCCTTCCGCCTCGGCAACCTCGCCCTCGGCAACCCGGCGGGCGCGCCCGGCCTGGAATGCACCCTCCAGGGGCCGGCCCTGCGCTTCACCCACCCCACCACCGTCTGCGTGACCGGCGCACCGGCCCCCGTGACGGTCGACGGCGCCCCGGTCGCCCAGTGGGAGCCGGTGACGGTCCCGGCGGGCGGCCTGCTGGAGATCGGCGCCCCCGCCGAGCACGGCCTGCGCACCTATGTCCTGGTCGCCGGCGGCGGTCTCGACGTCCCCGCCTTCCTGGGCAGCGCGAGCACCTTCACGCTGGGCCGGTTCGGCGGCCACGGCGGCCGGGCGCTGCGCACGGGCGACGTCCTGCACGGCGGGGCCGTGACCGACGGCGCGCCCGTCGCCGACCGGCCGCGCTTCACCGGCGAGTGGCGTCTCGCGGCGGTCGAGGGCCCGCACGCGGCCCCGGAGTTCTTCACCGAGGACGACATCCGGGACTTCTACGCGGCCGAGTGGAAGGTGCACTTCAACTCGGCGCGCACCGGGGTCCGCCTGGTCGGCCCCAAGCCGCGCTGGGCGCGCACCGACGGCGGCGAGGCGGGCCTGCACCCGTCCAACATCCACGACACCCCGTACTCGGTCGGCGCCGTCGACTACACCGGTGACATGCCGGTGCTGCTCGGCCCCGACGGCCCCTCCCTGGGCGGCTTCGTCTGCCCGGCGACGGTGCTGAGCGGCGAGCGCTGGAAGCTCGGCCAGCTCCGCCCCGGCGACACGGTCCGCTTCGCTCCGGTCGACGTCACGGGCGCGCCCCGGCCCGAGATCGTCGACGGCGGTGTCCTCGCCCGGGACGGCGACGTGACCTACCGGCGCAGCGGCGACGACAACCTGCTGGTGGAGTTCGGCCCCATGCAACTTGACCTCGCCCTGCGGATGCGGGTGCACGCGCTGATGGAGGCGGTGACGGCGGCGGAGCTGCCCGGGGTCACCGATCTGACGCCGGGCATCCGCTCGCTGCAGATCCAGACCGATCCGAGCCGCCTCGCCCAGGCCGAACTTCTTCGCAGGGTGCGGGAGATCGTGCCGCAACTGCCGGCCACCGACGAACTGGTCGTCCCCTCCCGCACGGTCCACCTCCCCCTCTCCTGGGACGACCCGGCCACCCGGGAGGCGATCGCCCGCTACATGGCGGGCGTCCGTGACGACGCGCCCTGGTGCCCGTGGAACATCGAGTTCATCCGCCGGATCAACGGCCTGGACACGGTCGAGGACGTCTACCGCACGGTCTTCGACGCCGAGTACCTGGTCCTCGGCCTCGGCGACGTATACCTGGGCGCCCCGGTCGCCACCCCGCTCGACCCGCGGCACCGTCTGGTCACCACGAAGTACAACCCGGCCCGGACCTGGACCGCCGAGAACTCCGTCGGCATCGGCGGCGCGTACCTGTGCGTCTACGGCATGGAAGGGCCGGGCGGCTACCAGTTCGTGGGCCGTACGACCCAGGTCTGGTCGGGCTGGCAGCAGCGCGGCGCGTTCCAGCCGGGGATGCCGTGGCTGCTGCGCTTCTTCGACCGGATCAGGTGGTACCCGGTGTCCGCGGACGAACTCCTGGAGCTGCGCGCCGACATCACCTCCGGCCGGTTCGTGCCGCGCATCGAGGAGGGCACCTTCTCCCTCGCGTCCTACCAGGAATTCCTCGCCGAACACGCCGACTCCATCGGGGAGTTCAGGGCCCGCCAGCAGAAGGCCTTCGCCGCGGAGCGGGACGCCTGGGAGGCGGCGGGCGAGTTCGCGCGGGCCGAGGCGGCCACGGTGCCCGCCGCCCGGCCCGCCGAGGTGGCGGTGCCGCCGGGCGGCCGGCTGATCGAGGCCGAGTTCGCGGCCTCGGTATGGCAGCTGAACGTGGCGCCGGGGGACGAGGTGACCAGCGGGCAGCCCCTGCTCGCGCTGGAGGCGATGAAGATGGAGTCCAGGGTGCACGCGCCGATGACCGGTGTCGTCACGGAGATCCTGGCCCGGCCCGGCGACCAGGTGGAGGCGGGCACGGCCCTGCTCGTCCTGGCACCGGCCCGGAACTGACCCCGAGGAGCACAACCATGTCCAGCACCGTCTCCCGTGTCCGTGCCGCCTACGAGCGCGTCGAGGCCGTCGACCGGCCCGAGATCTGGATCGACCTGCGCCCCCGGGAGGAGGCCGAGGCGGAGGCCCGCGCGATCGACGAGCGGGTGGCGGCGGGGGAACACCTGCCGCTCGCGGGCCGCCTGCTCGCCGCCAAGGGCAACATCGACGTGCACGGGCTGCCCACGACGGCGGGCTGCCCGGCGTACGCGTACGCACCGCAGGCCGACGCCCCCGTGGTGGCCCGGCTGCGGGCGGCCGGCGCGCTCGTCCTCGGCACCACCAACCTGGACCAGTTCGCGACCGGCCTGGTGGGCACCCGCTCCCCGTACGGTCCGGTCCGCAACGCCGTCGACCCCACCAGGATCAGCGGCGGCTCCAGCTCCGGCTCCGCCGTGGCCGTGGCCCTCGGCATCGTCGACCTCGCGCTGGGCACGGACACCGCGGGCTCGGGCCGGGTCCCGGCCGCCTTCAACGGCATCGTGGGCCTGAAACCGACCCGCGGCCTGGTCCCGACGGCCGGTGTGGTCCCGGCCTGCGCGTCCCTGGACTGCGTGACCGTGTTCGCCCGCACCCTCCCGGAGGCGGAGCAGGCCCTCGCCCACATGGCGGCCCCGCCGGGCCGCGCGCTCCCGCCGCTCCCCCAGCGGCTTCCCGGCCCCTGGCGCATCGCCGTCCCGCCCCGCGACCAGCTCGGCGAGCTGGACGCGGGGTGGGCACAGGCGTACGAGGAGGCGGTGCACCGTCTGGCCGCCGCCGGAGCCCTCATTCGCCCGGTCGACCTGACCCCCTTCACCGAGGCGGCCGCGATGCTCTACGAGGGCGCGTTCGTGGCCGAGCGCTACACAGCCGTGGGTTCCTTTGTCGACAAGGCGATCTCCTCCGGGGGCGAGGGCCTGGACCCCACGGTCGCCGGCATCATCACCCGCGCCCGGGACATCCCGGCGCACCGGCTCTTCGCCGACCAGGAGCGGCTGGCGGAGCTGCGCACCCGTGCCCTGGCCGGACTCGGCGACGCGGACGCCCTGCTGCTGCCCACGGCTCCGGGCCACCCCACCCTCGCCGAGGTCGCGGCCGACCCGCTGGGCGCCAACGCCCGCCTGGGCCGATTCACCAACTCCACCAACCTCTTCGACCTGGCGGCGGTGGCTGTCCCGGCGGGTGAGGTGGACGGCCTGCCCTTCGGGGTGATGCTGATCGGCCCGGCGTTCACCGACGGCCGCCTGGCCGCCGTCGCCCGCACCCTGGAACCGCGGGTGCGCCTGGCGGTGGTCGGCGCCCACCTGACGGGCCAGCCGCTCAATCCCCAGCTCCTGGCGCTCGGGGCGGTACGGGAGCGCACGACGACGACGGCTCCGGTCTACCGCCTCCACGCGCTGACGACCACGCCGCCCAAGCCCGGCCTGGTGCACGTGGGAGCGGGCGGCGCGGCGATCGAGACGGAGGTCTGGAACCTGCCGGCCGAGGGACTGGGCCGGCTGCTGAGCGCGCTCCCCCGCCCCATGACCCTGGGCCGGGTGGAACTGGCCGACGGCACCGGCGTCCCGGGCTTCCTGTGCGAGCCGGGCGCGACGGCGGGTGCCGAGGACATCACCCGGCACGGCGGCTGGCGCGCCTTCCTGGCGTCGCGCTGACACCCGCGGGGACCCGGAAAAACCAGTGGAGCGGCGCCGCCGGGCGCCGCTACCGTGCTGCCCGCCCCAGTCGTCGGACGAAGGACGTGCCGTTGTACACCGTGTGAGACCTCCCAAGCGCTGATCGGTCGCGCGCCGCACCTGTGCGCCGCGCCTCTTCCTGCTGCGGATCTCTCACTGGAACCGGTGTACTTCTGTGCTCACCACCTGGGCGGTCATGCCCACCTGCCTGCCGCTTGTCGTCCGCCGTTGCCACACCTGCGGGTCGGAACGCTTCCGGGCGAGCGGCAGGTTCCGCGTCAACGCCCATCACAAACTCATCGACGCCTGGCTGCTCGTGCTCTGTACCGGATGCGGGCAGACGGCGAAACTCACCCTCCTGGAGCGGGCGAACGTGCGCTCCGTACCCCCCGGTCTGCTGGACCGGCTGCACGACAACGACCTCGCTCTGACGGCCGAGTTGCTGCAGGACCCCGCGGTACTGCGCCGCAACCGCGTCGCCCTCGACTGGCGTGGCGCCTGGCGGCTCGACACCGGCGGCTCGGATCACCTGGGCCGCGCGGTGATCGACGTCTCGGTCCGGTTCGGGGCGCGGGTCCCGGTCCGGCCGGTGCGGCTGATCGCCGAGGGCTGCGGTCTGTCGCGGGCCGAGGTCGAGCGGCTGGTCACGGAGGGGAAGGTGATCTCGGCGGTCCGGCTGGAGAGCAGGCTCTCCGGCGACTTCGCCTTCACGCGTCTGCGCTGACCCCGCACGACGAAGGGCCTGTCCGGCGGGAATCGCCGGACAGGCCCCACGCGCTCGCTCCCGTCAGCCCACCGACGAGTAGGCCACGACTCCCCGCAGCACCAGGTCGACCGCCTTGCGCGCGGTCTTCGCCACCGTGGAGCCCTCCACCGGGGCCGCGGCCGAGATCTGCCCCAGCACGTCGATGACCTGCTTGCACCACCGGACGAAGTCGCCGGCGGGCATCTCCGCCTCCCGCAGCACCTCGTCGAGCCCCATGCCCGAGGCCCACATGTACACGGCCCAGGCGAAACCGAGATCCGGTTCCCGCTGCCCGACGCCCTCGGTCTGGGTGATGCGGAACTCCTCTTCGAGGGCGTCCAGCCGCCCCCAGATCCGCACCATCTCGCCGAGCGCGGCCTTCGCCTTCCCGGAGGGCAGCTTGGGTGCCATCGCGTCGTCTCCGACCCGGGCCTCGTACACCAGCGCCGAGACGCAGGCGGCGAGTTCGGCGGGGCCGAGACCCTCCCAGACGCCCGCCCGAAGGCATTCGCTGGCGAGCAGGTCGAGTTCGCCGTAGAGCCGGGCCAGCCGTTTGCCGTGTTCGGTGACCTCGTCGCCGCGCAGGTAGTCCAGCTCGGTCAGGAGCGCCACGATCCGGTCGAAGGTCCGGGCGATGGTGTTGGTCCGCCCCTCGATGCGCCGCTCCAGCTGGGAGGTGTCCCGGATCAGCCGCTGGTAGCGCTCGGCCCAACGGGCGTGGTCCTCACGGTCGTTGCAGCCGTGGCAGGGGTGCGCGCGGATCGCGGTGCGCAGCCGCGCGATCTCCCGGTCGTCGGCCGCCTGCGACCGCTTCTTGCGGGCCCGCTCCGGCGGGATGTGCCCGGCCTTGGTGCGCAGCGCGGAGGCGAGGTCCCGACGGGACTGCGGGGAGCGCGGGTTGAAGGACTTCGGGATCCGCATCCGCTCCAGCGCCTCGACCGGCACCGGGAAGTCTATGGAGGCGAGCCGCTTGACCTGCCGCTCGGCGGTCAGCACCAGCGGGCGGGGCCCGTCGTGCTGCTCGAAGCCGCGGTGGCCGTTGGACCGGCCGGCGGGCAGTCCGGGGTCCAGCACCAGGGCCAGTCCGGCGTACTTGCCGGTGGGCACGTGGATGACGTCACCGGGCTTGAGTTTCTCCAGGGCGACGGCCGCCTCGGCGCGCCGCTGGGCGGCGCCCTGCCGGGACAGTTCGGTCTCCCGGTCCTTCAGCTCACGCCGCAGCCGCGCGTACTCCTCGAAGTCGCCGAGGTGGCAGGTCATGGACTCCTTGTAACCGGCGAGCCCTTCCTCGTTGCGCTGGACCTGACGGGAGATGCCGACGACCGACTTGTCGGCCTGGAACTGCGCGAACGACGTCTCCAGCAGCTCCCGCGAGCGGTGCCGCCCGAACTGCTCGACCAGGTTGACCGCCATGTTGTACGACGGCTTGAAGCTGGACCGCAGCGGATAGGTGCGGGTGCCGGCGAGCCCGGCGAGGTGCTCGGGGCTCATGCCGCGCTGCCACAGCACCACCGCGTGGCCCTCGACGTCGATGCCCCGCCGGCCGGCACGGCCCGTCAGCTGGGTGTACTCGCCGGGGGTGATGTCGGCGTGCTGCTCGCCGTTCCACTTGACGAGTTTCTCCAACACCACGGAGCGCGCGGGCATGTTGATGCCGAGCGCGAGGGTCTCGGTGGCGAACACGGCCTTGACCAGGCCGCGGACGAACAACTCCTCGACGACCTCCTTGAAGGTCGGGAGCATGCCGGCGTGGTGGGCGGCGATGCCGCGCTCCAGGCCTTCGAGCCACTCGTAGTAGCCGAGGACGTGCAGGTCCTCCCGCGGGATGGACGAGGTCCGCTCCTCGACGAGGGCGCGCACCTGTTCGCGCGCCTCGTCGTCGTTGAGCCTGAGGCCCGCGTACAGGCACTGCTGGACGGCGGCCTCGCAGGCGGCGCGGCTGAAGATGAAGGTGATGGCGGGCAGCAGGCCCTCGTTGTCGAGCCGTTCGATGACCTCGGGGCGGCCCGGTGTCCACACCCGGGACCGCTGCCGGCGCTCCCGCTCCCGGTCGGCCTCGCGCATGGCGCGGCCGCGTCTGCGGTCCTGGTACGACGGACGCTGTGCCTCCATGCGGGCCAGCCGGGCCAGGTCGGGGTTGACGGCCTTCTTGTGGCCCTCCCCCTCCTCGAACAGGTCGTACATCCGGCGCCCGGCGAGCACGTGCTGGAACAGCGGGACGGGCCGGTGCTCGGAGACGATGACCTCCGTGTCGCCGCGGACGGTGTCGAGCCAGTCGCCGAACTCCTCGGCGTTGGAGACGGTCGCCGACAGGGAGACCAGGGTCACGGACTCCGGGAGGTGGATGATCACCTCTTCCCAGACGGCGCCGCGGAAGCGGTCGGAGAGGTAGTGCACCTCGTCCATGACCACGTAGCCGAGGCCGATGAGGGTCTGGGAGCCCGCGTACAGCATGTTCCGCAGGACCTCGGTGGTCATGACGACCACGGCGGCGTCGGGGTTGATGCTGTTGTCACCGGTGAGGAGGCCGACCATGCCGTCGCCGTAGCGGCGGCAGAGGTCGGCGTACTTCTGGTTCGACAGCGCCTTGATGGGTGTCGTGTAGAAGCACTTCTTGCCCTGCATGAGGGCGAGGTGGACGGCGAACTCGCCCACGATCGTCTTGCCCGAGCCGGTGGGGGCGGCCACCAGTACGCCCTTTCCGGCTTCGAGTGCCTGGCAGGCCTCGATCTGGAAGGGGTCGAGGCCGAAGTCGTACATCTCGCGGAACGACGCGAGCGCGGTGGCCTGCTCGGCGGCCCGCCTGCGGGCCGCCGCATACCGCTCGGCCGGTGAGAGATCCTCTGTCATCGTGCTTTCGAGC
This sequence comes from Streptomyces sp. NPDC051987, assembly GCF_040680735.1. Lineage (NCBI taxonomy): Bacteria > Bacillati > Actinomycetota > Actinomycetes > Kitasatosporales > Streptomycetaceae > Streptomyces > Streptomyces sp. NPDC051987. The sequence goes on from NZ_JBFAXI010000014.1 coordinate 76,614, forward strand.
GTACCGGTCCCCACTGACAACAGGACGATCATTATGCGGAAGACGGGACGGCGGAGAACGAAGAGGTGCCCGCGTCGTGGGACGCGGGCACCTGCGAGCCGGTGACGGGGCCGGTCAGGTCACGTCGTCGTAGCCGTTGACGCGCTCCGGAGCCTCGGGCAGCGCGCGGCTCGCGGAGACGGTCTCGACCTCGCCGATGTCCTCGGGGGTGAGGTCGAGGTGGGAGGCCTCGTCGTCGTCGAGGCCGTCGTCGTCGCGGCGGCGCCTGCGCCGGTCGTTGAGGAGGGAGAAGGCGACCGCGCCGAAGTAGAGCACCCAGATGGGCCCGGCGAGGGCCAGCATGGAGAGCGGGTCGGTGCTCGGGGTGGCCACGGCCGCGAAGATCGTGATGCCGAGGATCATCGCCCGCCACCAGCCGAGCATCCGCTTGCCGGAGATGATGCCGGTGAGGTTGAGCATCACCAGGAGCAGCGGCAGCTCGAAGGAGAGACCGAAGACGATCACCATGCGCGTGACCAGCTGCAGCAGGTCGTCGAGCGGCAGCAGGTTGCTCACGCCGTGCGGGGTGAAGCCGATGAGGACCTTCGCGGTGGTCGGCAGGACCTTGTACGCGAAGAAGGCACCGGCGAAGAAGAGCGGGACGCCGGTCCCGACGAACGCGTAGGCGTACTTCTTCTCGTGCTTGTGCAGACCAGGGGCGACGAAGGCCCACAGCTGGTACAGCCAGACCGGCGAGGCGAAGACCACACCTGCCATCAGGGACACCTGGAGAGCGAGCGTGAAGGGCGCGAGCAGACCGTTGATGGTGATCTGGGCGCACTGCTCGTCACCGGTGGTCTTGTTCATCTCCGAGAAGGTGTGCGCGCAACCGACCGATTCGAGGATCGGCTTGGTGAGGAAGTCGATGATGTTGTTGTAGAAGAAGGCGGCGACCACCGTGATGACGATGATGGCCAGCATGGCCTTCGCGAGCCGGTTGCGGAGCTCACGAAGGTGATCCGCGAGAGGCATCCGCCCCTCGGGATCCTTCTCCTGTTTGCGGGCAGACTTTGGCAACCCACGTCCTCATCTCGTGCGGCGGGCCGGGGCTTACCGGCCCTGCGTCAGCGCTGGGTGGTGTCCGAAGGCTCGTTGACCGGGCGGGAGCTGGTCACGTCGCCGGGGGACGCCTGGATGGTGCGCTGGGCCTGGGGCTGCTCGCCGGAGGCGGGTGCCTGGGAGGTGCTGCTGCCCTCTTCCTTCATCGCCTTGGCCTCGCTCTTGAGGATGCGCGCGGACTTGCCGAGCGAGCGGGCCATGTCCGGAAGCTTCTTCGCGCCGAACAGCAGGATGACGACGACAAGGATGAGAATGATCTCGGGGGCTCCGAGCCTTCCGAACATAAGTCTTTACCTTCTCACCGAGGCGGCTGGGTGGGGTGCTGTCCGATCCGTCGGACACGCGTCCGAGTGATCGTGCTCTCAGCGATCGTAACGCTCAGGGGTAAACGTGAGGCAATCCCCGTGCGTACTCCCGGTCCGCGGAACGGGCCTCGTTCTCCGTGCCGCGTGCAGCAGCGTACCCGCCCCTACGGGCGCCGTCACAGGGCGAAGTGACACAAACCGCTTACGGCCTCCTGCTCACACCCCTCGCACAGCGGGGGTCACAGCGTGTCGACAGCACGAGCGGTGCTGACGGCCGCCCGCTCCAGGTCCTCGGCGGCCCGGTTGATCCGCCGAGCCGAGTCCGCGACCTGCGCTCCCAGCCGACGTGCCTCCAGGAAGACCCGGAAGGCGAGCACGCCGAGCACGGCGAGACCCACGAAACCCACAGCTACCGCGACCATCGCCCAGACCATGGGGCCGAGCCTAGACGGTGGGGTGCAGCCGCAGTGTCCTGACCCCGCCGCCGGTGAGCAGTTCGACGATCCGCTCGCCGGCGGGCTTGCGGACGGCGGCCCCGCAGTCGGGGCAGGTGAACGAGTAGAACGTCGTCTTGCTGGTGGCCCCGATGGCCAGCCGCAGGGCGCTCGCGGTGAGCTCGAAGCTGCCCCGGCAGTCCGGGCAGCCGGCCCTGAAGACCACGGGGACCACTCTCCTCATCCCGGCGAAGGCGGCCGCGACCGTCATCTCCCGCGCGCCCGCGCCACCGGAACCCGAAGACTCGCCCGGAATCCCCGAAGACTCGTTCAAAGCCCCTGCCCTTCCTCATCGCCGTGCCCTACGCGGTCGTACGCGGCCAGTGCCTCGCGGGCCGCCCGGCGGGCGCTGTCGGCCAGCTCGGGCGGTGACACGATCCGGCCGTCGCCGCCGAGCCTGAGCGCCAGCCGGCGCAGGGAGGCCGGATCGGGGGTGCGCAGGGTAATACGCAGCCCGCCGTCGGGAAGCTCATCCGCGCTGTCGTGCGGGTAGTACTCGGCGACCCAGCGGCCGGCCGGACCGACCTCGACGACCACCTCCGGGTCCTCCGCGGCCGGCTGCACCAGGGCCTCGGAGAGGTCGCGCAGCTCGATCTCGGGGGGCGCGGACGGCTCGTCGAGGATCCTGATCTCGGCCACCCGGTCGAGCCGGAAGGTGCGCCGCGCCTCGGAGCGGCGGCACCAGGCCTCCACGTAGGTGTGGCCGACGCTGACCAGGCGGATGGGGTCGATCTCGCGCTCGGTGACCTCGTCACGGGCGGGCGAGTAGTAGCGGATCCACAGCCGGCGGCGCTCGGCGATCGCCCGGTCGACGTCGGCGAAGACACCGCCCTCGGACTCGAAGGTGACCGACAGCCGGGCGCTGGCGTCGCCCGCCTCGCCCGCGGCGGTCTCCACCTTGGCGGTGGCCCGCAGCAGCGCCTGCCGGTCGCCCTCGCGCAGGCCGGGCAGGGTGGCCACCGCGCGGGCGGCGACCAGGAGCGCGGTCGCCTCGTCCGCGGCGAGCCGGAGCGGTTCGGCGGCCTCCTCGCCCAGCGCGGCCGCGTTGTGCCACCAGATCCGCTCGCCGTCGGTGTCGATGTCCAGCAGATCCCCGCCCCGGAAGCTGGTGCCGCACATGGGCAGCACGTCGAGGTCGGAGACCAGCTCGTCCTCGGTGATGCCGAAGGCGCGCGCCACGTCCGCGATCCGGGCGCCGGGGCGCTCGCGCAGATAGGTCACCAGGGAGAGCATCCGCCGGGTCTGGTCGATGGCGTTCACGGGCCTGACCGGTTTGCCTGCCACTGCCTTGCTCCGCTCCCCCTCAGCCCTTGGCCACGGCACGCAGCCGGTCCATGACGTCCGCCCGCAGCTCGGCCGGCTCCAGCACGACCACGTCCGGCCCGAACTCCACCAGCCAGGCGTCCAGCCCGTGCCCGTACGGAATCTCCAACTCGTCCCACCCGTCGCCGAGTTCCCGCACCGCCGTGGCCTTCGCCCGCAGCGGGTACCCGGACCCCGAGCGCAGCCGGATCAGCGCGGACCGGTCGGCGACCTCCCCGGCCCAGCTCGCCACGGTCTCCCGGACGGTGACGACGTCCGGGACCGGCGCGGTGAAGGCGCCGCCCCGGGAGCGGACCTTCCCGGTGATCCGGGACAGCCGGAACACCCGCTCGGCACCCCGGTCGCGGTCGAAGCCGGCCAGGTACCAGTGGCCGCGCCAGCACTCCAGGGCCCAGGGCTCCACGTTCCGGGTCTCGGGGTGGGCGGCGGTGGCCTTGCGGTAGTCGAAGAGGACCGGGCGGCGGTCCCGGCAGGCCAGCATCAGCGGCTCGAACGCGGCCTCGTGCACGGGGATCCGCGGCTCCAGGGCGCCATGGGCCTCGTACGGGTCGACGTCCTCGGGCAGGCCCGCCGCGCGCAGCTTCTGCAGGGCGCCGCTGGCGGCGCCGGCGAGCCGGGCCTGCTGCCAGACCTTGGCGGCCAGGCCGAGGGCGGCGGCCTCCTCGGCGTCCAGGGTGATGGGTGGCAGGCGGTTGCTGTCGCGGCGGGCGAGGTAGCCGACCTCGCCGTCCAGGTTCTCGACGGTCTCGATCACCAGTCCGAGTTCACGGAGATCGTCCTTGTCCCGCTCGAACATCCGGTTGAAGGAGTCGTCCGACCCGGCTTCCAGGTAGGCCTCAATGGATTCCCGCAGCTCACGCTTGCTGAGCGGCCGCCGAGTCCCCAGCAGGCACAGCGCCAGGTTCATCAGCCGCTCGGCCTTGGCAATGGCCATCGACGCCCTTCGCCTTCCCTATGGTGCTCCTGACCGATGACCGTACCGCTCCGGAGTGTCACGGCAAAAGCCAGTACAAACAACAGGCACCGAAACGGACACCACCTGACAAACACCGAGGGCCCGCGCGCACGGCACGAGCCCTCGGCCGGCCGTCTCCCGGCCCGGTCCGGCCGGTGCCCGGGGGCGTCGGCCGGGCCCCGCGGTTCAGACCGCGATCAGGTCCACGACGAAGATCAGCGTCTCGCCGGGCTGGATCGCCGGCGTCGGGCTCTGGTTGCCATAGGCCAGGTGGGCCGGGATGGTCAGCTGGCGCCGGCCGCCGACCTTCATGCCCTGCACGCCCTGGTCCCAGCCCTTGATGACCCGGCCGCCGCCCAGCGGGAAGCGGAACGGCGCACCCCGGTTCCAGCTGGCGTCGAACTCCTCGCCGGTGCTGAACGCGACACCCACGTAGTGCACGGTGACGGTCTGGCCCGCCTGCGCCACCTCGCCGTCGCCCTCCCAGATGTCCTTGATCTCCAGGTCGGCCGGGGGCTCGCCCTCGGGGAAGTCGATCTCGGGCTTGTCGATGCTCACGTCTTAGGCTCCTGCTTGTGTAACGACACGGAACCCCGACAGTCTTTCATCCCCGACCCGGTGCCGCCCGCGCCACTACATCGCCGCGAGAATGTCCACCGAGAAGACCAGCGTCGACCCCTTCTGCACCACACCACCGCTCGGCGGGTTGTTCCCGTAGGCCAGGTCCGGCGGCGTGACCACCAGGATCCGGCTGCCCACCTTCTTGCCGGTGATCCCCTGCGCCAGCCCCTTGAGGGCCTCCTGCATCTGCGCGACCGAGAACTGCGCCAGCCGCCCGCTCTCATACGTCTGCTCGAAGACCTTGCCGCTCTCCCAGACCTCGCCCTTGAACTGGCACAGGATGGTCTGCGCCGCCTGCACCTCGGGGCCGTCCCCCTCCAGCACGTAGTTCGACACCAGCTTCTTCGGCGGGTCCGCCTTCGGGATGTCGATCGACGGGGCCTTGCCGTCCGTGTTCGTCCCGACCTTCGGCAGCGCGGCGTCGCTCTGCGCGACCTCCTTGCCCGTGCTGGAGCTCTTCGAGTTGAACGTGTTCAGCACGTCCACCACGAACACCAGCGTGTCCGTGCCCTTGATCCCCGCCTGCGCGTTGCCCGAACTGCCGTACCCCCAGGTCGGCGGCACGGCCATCAGCACGCGGCTGCCGGCCTTCTTCCCCGCCAGCCCATACCGCCAGCCGTCGATGATGCTGCCCGCGGCGAGCTGCATCAGCAGCGGCGTACGGTCGTACGACTGGTCGAAGACCTTCGCCGTGGACCAGATCTGCCCCAGGTAGTTGGCCTGGATGAAGTCGTTCTCCGCGACCGTCTTCCCGCTGCCCGCGATCACCGTGCGGACCGCCAGGTCCTTCGACGGGTCCCCGCTGCCCTTGGCCACCGTCGGCTTCTCGTCGAACTTCGTGCCCGCCGTGATCGCCGGCAACGGCCCGTCCACGATCTTCGGCGGCGGCACCGAGGCGGAGGCCGACGGCGAGGCACTGGCCTTGCTGGAGGAGGACGAGTTGTCACCACACCCGGCCAGCGTGACCAGTCCCGCGGGAACAGCGGCAAGGAGAAGAGAGCGTCGGCGCACGGAAGAGCCTCGTAATCGGTCGATCTTGCGGATGGCGTGCGCGCAACTCTACGTCGTGCGAAGGGCGCCGTACGGAAAACGTACGGCGCCCGTGTGGCGTAGTGTGCCGATCGCTCACATACCGGCGATGAGCTTCTCCACCCGGTCGTCGACCGAACGGAACGGATCCTTGCACAACACCGTGCGCTGCGCCTGGTCGTTGAGCTTCAGATGCACCCAGTCGACCGTGAAGTCCCGGCGCTGCTCCTGGGCCCGCCGGATGAAATCACCGCGCAGCCGCGCCCGAGTCGTCTGCGGCGGCACCGACTTGCCCTCGAAGATCTTCAAGTCATTGCAGATCCGCGCGGCTTGCCCCTTCTTCTCCAGCAGGTAATACAGACCCCGACGACGGTGAATGTCGTGATAAGCGAGGTCTATCTGCGCCACCCGCGGATGAGACATGGTCATGTTGTGCTTGGCCCGGTACCGCTCGATGAGCTTGTACTTCATCACCCAGTCGATCTCGGTGCCGATCCGGTCCAGGTCCTCGGCCTCGATCGCGTCCAGCGTCCGGCCCCACAGCTCCAGCACCTGCTCGACCGTGCCGGTGCGGATACCGCGGCGCTCGCAGAAGTCCACCGCCTTCTCGTAGTACTCCCGCTGCACCTCCAGGGCCGAGGCCTCCCGGCCGCTGGCCAGGCGCACCTTGCGCCGGCCCGTGATGTCGTGGCTCACCTCACGGATCGCCCGGATCGGGTTCTCCAGGGTCAGGTCCCGCATCACCGTGCCCGCCTCGATCATGCGCAGCACCAGGTCGGTGGCACCGACCTTCAACAGCATCGTCGTCTCGGACATGTTCGAGTCGCCCACGATGACATGCAGCCGGCGGTACCGCTCGGCGTCCGCGTGCGGTTCGTCACGCGTGTTGATGATCGGCCGGGAACGTGTCGTCGCCGACGACACGCCCTCCCAGATGTGCTCCGCCCGCTGGCTCACGCAGTACACCGCACCGCGCGGCGTCTGCAGCACCTTGCCCGCGCCGCACAACAGCTGCCGGGTCACCAGGAACGGAATGAGAATGTCCGCGAGCCGGGAGAACTCCCCGTGCCGCGCCACCAGATAGTTCTCGTGGCAACCGTACGAGTTGCCCGCCGAGTCCGTGTTGTTCTTGAAAAGGTAGACGTCGCCCGCGATTCCTTCCTCATGCAGGCGTCGTTCGGCGTCCACCAACAGTCCTTCGAGAATGCGCTCGCCGGCCTTGTCGTGGGTGACCAGTTCGGTCACATTGTCGCACTCGGGTGTTGCGTATTCCGGGTGCGAGCCCACGTCGAGATAGAGCCGGGCGCCGTTGCGCAGAAAGACATTGCTGCTACGGCCCCATGACACGACACGGCGGAAGAGGTACCGCGCCACCTCGTCAGGCGACAGGCGGCGCTGTCCCCTGAACGTGCACGTGACGCCGTACTCGTTCTCCAGCCCGAAAATGCGGCGGTCCATGACTGAACATTACGCCCGATCCCCCGAGCTGAAACGGGGTTCGGCCGCACGATTTGGATCATTTTCCGAACCGCCGGCAACCACCGCACCCCCACCGGGAGCTGCGAGGACCCGCCCGGTGACCGCCAGGACCAGCAACGACACGGCCCCCGCCACCCCCGGCACCGCGAACCCCCACAACGCCCCGCCCGCCTCGACGACCGGCCCCGCCACGCCCGTTCCCACCGACGCACCCACGGTGAACGTCGTCACCAGCCAGGAGAACGCCTCGGTGACCGTACCCCCCGGCGCATGCCGGTCCACCAGCACGAACGCACACGCGATCGCCGGCGCCAGGAACACCCCCGCGAGCACCGTGAGCAGAACCATGGCCACCGCACCCGGCATCAGCATCAGCGGCAGATAACACACCGCCAGAAGAGCCACCAGCACCCGCAGTCGCCGCGCCGGCTCCCCCCTCCACCGCCGCGCCCCGTACACCGTGCCCCCCAGCAGCGCACCCAGCCCCAGCGCGGCCATCAGCCAGCCGTACACCACGTCACCGCCATGGCCGTCCGCATACGGCACCGACGCCACCGTGATGGAACCCAGCGCCATCCCCACGAACAGGAACGCCGCCAGCAACACCAGCAGCCCGGACGAGCGCAGCGCGCCCAGCCAGTGCGCCTCACGGGGCGCCGAACGCCACGCACGCGACGGCGGCGAGACCACCACCGACAGCGACCCCAGGACCCCCACCACGTTCACCACGACCAGCGCCACCTGCGCCGACCACAGCGACACACACAACGTCACCAGCAACGGCCCCACCGTGAACATGACTTCCTGCGCCACCGCGTCCATCGCGTACGCCGTGTGCACCCGGTCCTCCGCACCGAGGACACCCGGCCACAGGGCCCGCAGACCCCCCTCCAACGGCGGCGTGCACAGCCCGGCCACCGCCACGGCCACACAGGCGACCGGCAGCGGCCCGGTACCCGCGAACGCGAAGACGGCCATCGCCGCGGCCGACACCAGCGCCGCGGGCAGCTGCACCCGCGGCTGCCCGTACAGATCGACCAGCCGCCCCAGCACCGGCTGCCCCACGGCGTTCGCCACGCCGTACACCGCCGCCAGCGCCCCCGCGAGGCTGTAGGCACCGCCCTGCGCCCGCACGAACAGCACGATCGCCAGAGCCGCCGTCGCGTTCGGCAACCGGCCCACCAGCGTCCCCGCCAACAGCCGGGCCGCGTGCCTCGCCCTGAGGATCTCCAGGTACCCCGCGGCCATGCACCACCTCCACGTTTTACGTATAACCCCGTGGCCCATACGTACCATGTGCGCTGTTCACCCGTCCACACGAAGGAGCCCACCCCCGGTGCCACGCAGCAACACGCGCCCCACGAGCCGCGACGTCGCCCAGGCCGCCGGCGTCTCCCAGGCCGCCGTGTCGCTCGTACTCGGCGACAAATGGCACGGCCGCGTCTCCGCAACCACCGCCGAACGCGTCCGCGCAGCCGCCCGCGACCTCGGCTACCGCCCCAACCTCGCCGCCCGCAACCTCCGCCTCGGCCGCACCCGCACCGTCCTCCTCGTCGTCCCCGCCCTCACCACCGAATTCTTCGCGGGCGTCTACACCGGCGCCGCCCGCATCGCCGCCACCCACGGCTTCGGCGTCGTCCTCTACCCCTCCCCCGAAGGCATCGGCCCCGCCCGCAACCCCTTCGCCTCCGCCCAGGCCGCCCTCGACGGCGTCATCGCCTCCTCCATGGCCGCCGACGCCCTCACCGCCATCCGCGGCGACCAGCTCCCCCTCGTCATGCTCGACAGCGACCCCCACGGCAGCCTCGGCGCCGCCACCGTCAACCTCGACATCGCCGACGGCGTACGCCAGGTCGCCGACCACCTCCTCGGCCTCGGCCACCGCCACTTCCTGCACCTCGCCGCCGACGTCGCCTCCTGGACCTTCGACGTACGCGCACGCCAACTCGCCACCCGCACCGCAACCGTCCCCGGCACCTCCGTGCGCACCGTCCACGCCCCCATCTCCATCGAAGGCGCCCAGGCCGCCACCGAAGCCGCCCTCGCCACCCCCGGCCCCCGCCCCACCGCCCTCGTCTGCGACGACGACAAACTCGCCGCCGGCGCCTACAAGGCCCTGCGCCGCCACGGCCTGCGCATCCCCGACGACATCTCCGTCACCGGCCTCGACGACCTCGCCCTCGCCACCGCCATCGACCCCGAACTCACCACCGTCCGCCTCGACGCCGAACTCTTCGGCGAACGCGGCATGCACGCCCTCCTCGACGTCCTCGACGGCCGCGAACCCGAAGCCGGGGACATCCCCGTCCACCTGGTCGTCCGCGGCTCCACCGCACCCCCACCACGGCCCTGACCCCACGAACACACCCACGCCCCGCCCGGAAACTCCCGGACGGGGCGCAGAGCGATCGAAGTGAGAGCGGGACTACTCCACGTCCCCGCCGGACTCCTCCGCCTCCTCGGCCTCGGCAGCCGTCGCCGCACCGCCCGCCTCCAGCAACCGCCCCAGCTGCGGACCCACGATCCGCTTGAACTTCCGCTGCTGCGGACGCGTACGATCCAGCACCGCCACCTCCAGCCGCTCCGCCGGAATCTCCCGCTGCGTACCGTTCGACTCCCGCGACAGCGCCGTCACAGCCAGCTTCAGAGCCTCCGCGAGAGTCATCCCCTCACGGTGCTCACGGTCCAGGTAGGAACTGATCTGCTCCGCGTTGCCACCGACCGCCACCGAACCGTGCTCATCCACGATCGAACCATCGTGCGGCAACCGATAGATCTGATCACCCTCCGGAACCACCCCCACCTCGGCGACCACCAGCTCCACCTCGTACGGCTTCTCCGCCGCCGACGAGAAGATCGTGCCCAACGTCTGCGCATACACGTTCGCCAGACCACGCGCCGTCACATCGTCACGGTCATAGGTGTAACCCCGCAGATCCGCGTAGCGCACGCCACCGATCCGCAGGTTCTCGTACTCGTTGTACTTACCGGCGGCCGCGAAACCGATCCGGTCATAGATCTCGCTGAACTTGTGCAGCGCACGGGACGGGTTCTCACCGACGAACACGATGCCGTCGGCGTACTGGAGCACAACCAGGCTACGGCCACGCGCGATGCCCTTCCGGGCATACTCGGCACGGTCCGCCATCGCCTGCTGAGGTGAGACATAGAACGGCGTCGACACCGGTATCCGTCCCCTTCCTTAGGGTTCCGTCGAAGTCACAGGGATCACCTTGATAAGAACGCCCCGGCGCCTACAGCAGCGCCGCGCGCGGACCGTCCGGCTCCTCCAGGCGGCGCGCCAGCACCGCACGCGACAGCTCGGACGCCTCGTCCTCGGTGAGCCGGCGGAAACCGTCCTCGGTGATCACCGTGATGATCGGGTAGATCCGGCGGGCGACATCCGGACCACCGGTCGCGGAGTCGTCGTCGGCCGCGTCGTACAGAGCCTGCACCACCAGAGTGGTCGCCTGCTCCTCGGACAGGTCGTCACGGAACAGCTTCTTCATCGCACCCCGCGCGAAGACCGAGCCCGAACCGGTCGCGGCGAAATTGTGCTCCTCGGAACGGCCACCCGTCACGTCGTACGAGAAGATCCGCCCCTTCGCCCGGTCCACGTCGAACCCGGCGAACAACGGCACCACGGCCAGCCCCTGCATCGCCATGCCGAGATTCGACCGGATCATCGTCGACAGCCGGTTCGCCTTGCCCTCCAGCGACAGCTGGGCACCCTCGACCTTCTCGAAGTGCTCCAGCTCCAGCTGGAAGAGCTTCACCATCTCCACGGCGAGACCGGCGGTGCCGGCGATACCGACGGCCGAGTACTCGTCCGCCGGGAACACCTTCTCGATGTCCCGCTGCGCGATCACGTTGCCCATCGTGGCCCGGCGGTCACCGGCGAGCACCACGCCGCCGGGGAAGGTCACCGCCACGATCGTCGTCCCGTGCGGCGCCTCGATCACCCCCTGCGTGGGCGGCAACTGCCGCCTGCCGGGCAGCAGCTCCGGCTGGTGCTCACCGAGAAAGTCCATGAACGAAGAGGACCCAGGCGTCAGGAAGGCAGCTGGTAGACGCCCGGTGCTACGAGTGTTGGCTTCCACGGAGTTCCTTCCAGGTAGGCGGCTGCCCGACGAACAGCGTCGGGATCGTCTCCCAACTTGCCGATGGCCGAATTGCAGTTGAAGCACAGTACGCCACGGACCCTACCCGTCTCGTGGCAGTGATCCACATGTACGGGGGAAGCTTTCAAGCAGATCACGCAGACACCCATCTGCGAGGCGATCATGGCATCCCGCTCGGCTTCTGTGAGACCGTAGCTGCGCTTCAGATGCCCGGCACGCCCCTTCGCCGCTCGACAGTCCTTGCAGCTGGTAGAGAGGCCGTCGGAAGCTGTGGCATTCCGATGCCACTCACTGTGCGGCTTGATCTGCTTGCAGCTTCGGCAGTACTTGTGTCCGTCCGGTGTGTCCACACGCGGCCGCACGTTCTTTCCCTTGGCCAGCTGACGGGCCTGGTGGTACTCAGCCCAGCATTCCCGGCAGTAGGCCTGAAGCCCGTCACGGGCGCTCTTGTTACGGGCGAACGCTGCTCGCGGCTTGGGCTCCCCGCACCGCGAACAGCGCTTAGCGCTTTCTTGGATCTCCACCGTGCGACGCCCCCGAATCCTTCGATTCGAAGGCTATTCGCCACCCTTCTGAACGAAACTTCGAACGAAGTCCTCTGCATTCTCCTCGAGGACATCGTCAATCTCGTCAAGAACCGAGTCGACGTCGTCGCTCAGCTTCTCGTGCCGTTCCTTGAGGTCCTCGGAGCCCTGCGACTCTGCCGCCTGCTCCTCGACCTCCTCGGTGGAGTGCGTCGCCTTCTGCTGTCCGCCGCCGGTGTCCTTGGTTGCCATGACACTCACCCCGCTCAGTTCGCCCGACATGGGTCGACAGGTCGGCTTTCCTGCCGATCGGTGATGATCAGACCCTACAAGCCGGGTCCGACATCGGCCCCGCAGTTTCTCCAACCTACGGGGGCCACCTCGATGATTCCCGGGCGGCGGGGTTTTGACCCCGGCCGCCCGGTGTGCTCCGGGTACCCGCTCAGCCGCCGGAGAGGACCCTGACCAGGTCTTCTGCGGTGCGGCAGCGGTCCAGGAGCTCCTTGACGTGATTTCGCGTTCCGCGTAGCGGTTCCAGGGTTGGGACGCGCTGGAGGCTGTCGCGGCCGGGGAGGTCGAAGATGACCGAGTCCCAGCTGGCCGCGGCGACGTCGTCGGCGTACTGCTCCAGGCAGCGGCCGCGGAAGTAGGCGCGGGTGTCCTCGGGCGGGTTCGTACGGGCCCGCTCGACGTCGGCCTCGGTCAGGAGCCGCTTGATGCGGCCGCGGGCCGTCAGGCGGTTGTACAGGCCCTTCTCGGCCCGCACGTCGGCGTACTGGAGGTCGAGGAGGTGGAGCTTGGCGGCGTCCCAGTCGAGGTCGTCGCGGCGGCGGTAGCCCTCCATGAGCTCCAGTTTGGCGACCCAGTCGAGTTCTCCGGCCAGACTCATGGGGTCGCGTTCGAGGCGGTTGAGGGTGTCCTCCCAGCGGGTGAGGACGTCCTTGGTCTGGTCGTCGGCGTCGGCGCCGTAGCGCTCCTCCACGTATTTGCGCGAGAGCTCGTAGTACTCCATCTGGAGCTGGACGGCGGTGAGGGTGCGTCCGCTGCGGAGGGTGACGAGGCGCTTGAGGCTGGGGTCGTGGGAGACCTGGTGGAGGGTGCGTACGGGCTGGTCGACGGCGAGGTCGACGGCGATGAAGCCGTCCTCGATCATGGAGAGGACGAGGGCGGTGGTGCCCAGTTTGAGGTAGGTGGAGGTCTCGGAGAGGTTCGCGTCGCCGATGATCACGTGGAGGCGGCGGTATTTCTCCGCGTCGGCGTGGGGTTCGTCGCGGGTGTTGATGATGGGCCGCTTGAGCGTGGTCTCCAGGCCGACCTCGACCTCGAAGTAGTCGGCGCGCTGGCTGAGCTGGAAGCCGTGTTCGTGGCCGTCCTGGCCGATGCCGACGCGGCCGGCGCCGGTGACGACCTGGCGGGAGACGAAGAAGGGGGTGAGGTGGCGCACGATGTCGGAGAAGGGGGTTTCCCGCTTCATCAGGTAGTTCTCGTGCGTGCCGTAGCTGGCGCCCTTGTTGTCGGTGTTGTTCTTGTAGAGGTGGATGGGCTGGGCGCCGGGGAGTGCGGCGGCTCGTTCGGCGGCTTCGGCCATGATGCGTTCGCCGGCTTTGTCCCAGAGGACGGCGTCGCGGGGGTTGGTGACCTCGGGGGCGCTGTACTCGGGGTGTGCGTGGTCGACGTAGAGGCGTGCGCCGTTGGTGAGGATCACGTTGGCGAGGCCGATGTCCTCGTCGGTGAGCTGGCTGGCGTCGGCGGCCTCGCGGGCGAGGTCGAAGCCTCGGGCGTCCCGTAGGGGGTTCTCCTCCTCGAAGTCCCAGCGGGCCCGGCGGGCCCGGTGCATCGCCGCCGCGTAGGCGTTGACGATCTGGGACGAGGTGAGCATGGCATTGGCGTTGGGGTGGCCGGGGACGGAGATTCCGTACTCCGTCTCGATGCCCATTACTCGCCGTACGGTCATGCGGCCCTCCTTGCCCGGCGGAGCCCTCGGTCGTGGGCTGCGCTCGCGTACCGCTGGCGCTCCGGTGCGTGTGCGGTGCCCGTCCCCGCACTGCGCGACTCGGCGGTAGGAACGAGCCTAGAACGCCGCCGCGCTGGTGGGGAGATCATTTGCGTCATTGCCTTGCTCGCCTCGGTTCCGGTCTCGGCCGGAAAAACAGTCGGCTGCGGGTACCCGGTGTGGGCACCCGCAGCCGCCCTGTGTTTTACAGGTACTGTCCGGTGTTGGCCACCGTGTCGATGGAGCGTCCGGTGTCCGCGCCCTGCTTTCCGGTGATGAGGGTACGGATGTAGACGATCCGTTCGCCCTTCTTTCCGGAGATTCGGGCCCAGTCGTCGGGGTTGGTGGTGTTGGGGAGGTCTTCGTTCTCCTTGAACTCGTCCACGCAGGCCTGGAGGAGGTGGGAGACGCGGAGGCCCTTCTGGTTGTGGTCGAGGAAGTCCTTGATCGCCATTTTCTTGGCGCGTCCGACGATGTTCTCGATCATGGCGCCGGAGTTGAAGTCCTTGAAGTAGAGGACTTCCTTGTCGCCGTTGGCGTAGGTGACTTCCAGGAAGCGGTTTTCCTCGGATTCGGCGTACATGTGTTCCACTGCCGTCTGGATCATGCTTTCGACGGTGGTGGCCTTGCTGCCGCCGTGTTCTCCGAGGTCGTCGGCGTGGAGCGGGAGGCGTTCGGTGAGGTACTTGCCGAAGATGTCCTTGGCTGCCTCGGCGTCGGGACGCTCGATCTTGATCTTCACGTCGAGCCGGCCGGGGCGGAGGATGGCGGGGTCGATCATGTCCTCGCGGTTGGAGGCGCCGATGACGACCACGTTCTGCAGGCCTTCGACACCGTCGATCTCGGCGAGCAGCTGGGGGACGATGGTGTTCTCCACGTCCGAGCTGACGCCGGAGCCGCGGGTGCGGAAGAGGGATTCCATCTCGTCGAAGAAGACGATGACGGGGGTGCCCTCGCTGGCCTTCTCCCGGGCACGCTGGAAGACGAGGCGGATCTGCCGCTCGGTCTCGCCGACGTACTTGTTCAGGAGTTCGGGGCCCTTGATGTTGAGGAAGAAGCTCTTGCCGGCGGCCTGGCCGGTGACTTCGGCGACCTTTTTGGCCAGCGAGTTGGCGACGGCCTTGGCGATGAGTGTCTTGCCGCATCCGGGGGGTCCGTAGAGCAGGACGCCCTTGGGCGGGCGCAGTTCGTGCTCCTTGAACAGGTCCGGGTAGAGGTAGGGGAGCTCGACGGCGTCGCGGATGGCCTCGATCTGGCCGCCGAGTCCGCCGATCTGTTCGTAGCCGATGTCGGGGACTTCTTCGAGGACGAGTTCTTCGACCTCGCTCTTGGGGACGATCTCGTAGACGTAGCCGGAGCGGGGTTCGAGCAGCAGGGCGTCGCCGGGGCGGATGTTCACGTCCAGCAGTGGCTCGGCGAGCCGTACCACCCGCTCCTCGTCGGTGTGCCCCAGTACGAGGGCGCGCTCGCCGTCCTCAAGGATCTCCTTGAGGGTGACGATGTCGCCGACGCGCTCGAATTCCATGGCCTCGACCACGTTGAGCGCTTCGTTGAGCATGACTTCCTGGCCGCGCCTGAGGTCGTCCAGGTCGACGCTCGGGCTGACGTTCACCCGGAGTTTGCGGCCGCCGGTGAAGATGTCGGCGGTGCCGTCCTCGTTCGCCGTGAGGAAGACGCCGAAGCCGGCCGGCGGCTGTGCGAGTCGGTCGACTTCTTCCTTGAGGGCCACGATCTGGTCGCGGGCCTCGCGGAGGGTGTTCGCGAGTCGCTCGTTCTGGGCGGACACGCCGGCCAGGTTCGTCTGCAGCTCGACGATCCGCTCTTCGAGAATCCTCGTGTGTCGCGGAGAGTCGGCGAGCTTGCGTCGCAGGACGGCGATCTCCTGCTCAAGATAGGCGATCTGCTCGGACGGGTCGTCGGACCCCCGTCCCGGGCGGATGCCGCGGTTCATGTCGTCGTCGTGGGCTGCCACGGTCCTCACCTCCTCCAAGGGGAGCTGGACGCTTCCAGACCCTACCTGGGTGGGTGTCGATTGAAACCCCTAGATCACAAAGACTGTCAAGGTGTGTCGTCGGTCACCCATTGCGTTCTCCCTCGTGCCGGGTGGATACCCACTCAACGCGATTCGGAAGCGGCGTGTTCCAGGCCCGGAGTGGTCAAAACCCTTCGTGACTGACCGGAGTTGTCCGCTCCAGTGTCGGTTCAGGGGTTGTGCCCCGGTGGCGGGTTTCTTACACAGAGCGACCGGTCGGGTGGGGCGGGTGAGGGTGGAAGCGGGTCGCGGGTTGGCTCAAGTCGATCGGTCCGGTGGCCGAGCGCCGCCGTACCGCGCGGTGGGACGCGCCGTGCGCGCGGGCCCGCGGCGGCCCAGGGGGTGCGCCGGGAGGATGCGCGGGCGGCTGGGGGGCGGGGGTAGGGTCGAGGGCGTTCAGCATCCGCCGGGGCGGGATCGGGTGACCCCCGGGTCCCGCGGGCCGGCGCTTTCGACGGCAGGAGAGATGACCGTGCAGCAGGAGGCCCTGGCCGGCGGTGAGGCGCTGGAGGTCTGGATCGACCAGGATCTGTGTACGGGGGACGGGATCTGCGCCCAGTACGCCCCGGAGGTGTTCGAGCTGGACATCGACGGCCTGGCCTATGTGAAGGGCGCGGACGACGAGCTGCTCCAGGCGGCGGGTGCGACGGCGCCGGTGCCGTTGCCGCTGCTCACGGATGTGGTGGACTCGGCGCGGGAGTGTCCGGGCGAGTGCATCCATGTGCGCCGGGTCGCGGACCGGGTCGAGGTGTACGGGCCGGACGCGGGGTGACTTTCCGGCCACTGTGCGCGACGCCGACGGCGGTGTCGGCGGCGGGCGGTGAGAGCGGGGCCGGCCGTCAGACGCTGTGGCTGGCGGCCGGGGTGGAGCGGACGAACGCGTGGCCGTTCCACTGCCACTTGGCGGTGGACTTCAGGTCCGGGCAGCAACTGGGCACATTGTCCGATGAATAGCCGAGCAGGGTGGCGGTGACCGTTTTCCCGGTGACGGCGAAGTCGGTCACGGTGAACCGGTCCTTGGGGTCGACGAGGGTGGCGACGACGCGGGGGCTGGTGGCGTCGGCAGCCTGGGTGAGGACGTAGACGCCGTCGGGCGGGGTGCCCATGGCCGAGTCGCAGTGGACCACCGCCACGGTTTCCGGTCTGCCGTCGCCGTCGAGGTCGCCGGTGGCCTTCTTGACGACCAGCTCCTTCACGGGGCCGCAGTCGAGGGGGAAGTCCACGCCGGTGGTGCTGGGCGGCGCGGCGGCCGCGGGTGCGGTCTTCGTGCCGGTTGCGGCGGCGGGCTGGGCGGCTTTGGCCGAGCCCGGCTGGAAGAGGGACGACAGAGCGACCACGCCGGCCACGGCGGCGGCGGTGGCGAGCCAGTGCATGGGGCGGGTGTCGGTGTGAGCGAGCTCCGGGACCACGGATTGCTGCACTAGGAGTGTCTCCTGTGAGGCCTGTGCCGGTGGGGGGGTGGCCTGCATCGTGCCACACGTCACAGTGGGTGGGAACGGCGGGGGTGGGCTTTCCTGAGCGGGTGGGGTACCCGGCCCGGTCGACGGGTGTCTGCGGTGCCCGAGGGGGGCGGTGCTGGTGTCCGCGGCGGCTCACGGGCCGGCTTCCGGGCGGGCTTCAACGGGTGAGCGCCGCGGTCGAGTTCCGGCGGGTCCGGGGAACTCGGCCGCGGCGCTCGTGCGTTGACGCGGTGGGGACGGGCTCAGCGGCCGGCGCCGCCGTCGGCGTTGGGGCCGTCGTAGTCCTCGCCGTAGGCGCCCTTGGCGGGGCGGCGGCGGCGCATGGGCGGCTCGACGCCGTCGGCGAGGCGGCGGGCGGTGAGCAGGAAGCCGGTGTGGCCGATCATGCGGTGGTCGGGGCGGACGGCGAGGCCTTCCACGTGCCAGTTGCGGATCATCGTCTCCCAGGAGGTCGGCTCGTTGAAGCAGCCGATCTCGCGGATGGACTCGACGGTCCGGGCGAGCTGGGTGGTGGTGGCCACGTAGCAGCAGAGGATGCCGCCGGGGACGAGCGCCTTGGAGACGGCCTCCAGGCATTCCCAGGGGGCGAGCATGTCGAGGATGACCCGGTCGACGTCGGTGTCGGAGAGGTTGTCCTGGAGGTCGCCGACGGTGAGCTGCCAAGCGGGGTGCGGGCCGCCGAAGTAGCGCTCGACGTTCTGCTGGGCGATCTCGGCGAAGTCCGGGCGGCGCTCGTAGCTGTGGAGCATGCCCTGGTCGCCGATGGCGCGCAGCAGGAAGCTGCTGAGCGAGCCGGAGCCGACGCCGGCCTCGACGACGCGGGCGCCGGGGAAGATGTCGGCGAAGGAGAGGATCTGCCCCGCGTCCTTGGGGTAGACGACGGCTGCCCCGCGGGGCATGGACAGGACGTAGTCGGGGAGCAGGGGGCGCAGCGCGAGGTAGGCGACGTTGCCGGTGGTGCGGACAACGCTGCCCTCGGGAGCGCCGATCAGTTCGTCGTGCGGGAAGGAGCCCTTGTGGGTGTGGAAGTTCTTCCCGGCTTCGAGCGTGAACGTGTAGTGGCGGCCCTTGGGGTCGGTCAGCTGTACCTGGTCCCCGACCTTGAAGGGCCCGCGCCTGCGGGCGGCACCGGTCGGTTCGGACATGTGAACACCCTACCGGTTCCCTGCGGGAGGCCTGACCGGCCTGACCGACAGGGGGGCGAGGCGTTTCCATGCCGGGGCGTCGTCAGGCCGGCCTGGCCATTGCTCTGACGAAGGCGCGTTCCACGTCCGCCGCGGACAGCACGCCGTAGATCTCGCCGGTCTCCTCGACGACCAGGTATTCGGTGGCGGGGGTGGCGCGCAGGACGTCCAGGAGGTCCTCGCCCGCCAGCTCCGCGGAGACGCGCATTCCGTCGGTGAGGTCCTGGGCGAGGCCGCTGACGGCGACCCAGGGGCGGCGGTGCTCGGGTACGCCCACGATCGCGGCCTCGCGGACGAGGGAGAGGGGGGTGCCGTCGGCGTCGACGACGACCAGGGCACGGGCGCCGGCGGCGTTGGCGCGGCGCAGGGCTTCGGAAAGCGGGGTGTCGGTCTCGACCGGGACGGCGCGGCGGGTGAGGGTGCGGGCGCGCAGCTCGGGGAGGTGTTCGCGGAGCCGGGCCATGCGCAGGCTGTTGCCGGCGCCGGTCCAGATGATCGCGGCGAGGATGGCGGCGAGCAGGGCGTCGGTGACGGCGTCCATGCCGCTGCTGTCGTCGGTGCCGCCGCCGAAGGCGCCCCAGTGGTTGAGGAGCGGGAGGCCGATGAGGACGGAGACGGCGAGGGCGCGGCCGACCCAGGCGGCGGCGATGGTGCCGCTCATGGGTTTGCCGGTGATCTTCCAGACGACGGCGCGGAGCATCCGGCCGCCGTCGAGGGGCAGGCCGGGCAGGAGGTTGAAGGCGGCGACGATGAGGTTGGAGACCATCAGGCCGGCCAGCAGGACGCCGGGGACGGTGCCGGGTCGGACGGGCTGCATGGCGAGGTAGAAGAGGCCGGACAGGACGAGGGAGAGCAGCGGGCCGACGAAGGCCAGCACGAACTCGCGTCCGGGGGTCTCGGCTTCCTTCTCGATCTCGGAGACGCCGCCGAAGAACTGGAGCTGGATGCGGCGGACGGGGAGTTCGAAGCGGATCGCGGCGACCGTGTGGGCGAGTTCGTGGACCAGGACGGAGGCGTAGAAGGCGATGGCGAAGAAGAGGGAGACGAGGTAGCGGGCGGCGCCGAGTTCGGGCAGTACGCGGTCGAGCTGGCCGCCGAAGACCCAGGTGATCAGGGCGGCGACGAGGAACCAGCTGGGGGCGACGTAGACCGGGACGCCGAAGGGCCGCCCCATGAGCAGTCCGCCTCCGGGTTCCTTGGGCCGCCGTGGCGGCTGTCCCTTGGCCATGCCGGCCGGCGCGGGGTCCGGGCGGCCGCCTTCACGGGCCGCGTCGGCGCGGGACGCGGGTTCCGGCTCGCGCTCCGGCTCCGGCTCCGGCTCCGGCTCCGGCTCCGGCTCCGGCTCCGGCTCCGGCTCCGGCGTTGCCGACGTCTCGGGGGTTGCCGGTGCCTTCGGCGTATCCGCGGTATCCGCGGTATCCGGGGTCTCCGAGGTCTGGCGGGTCTCCGGGGCCTCCGGGGTCTCCGGGGCCTCCGGGGTCTCCGGGGCCTCCGGGGTCTTCGGGGCCTCCGGGGTCTTCGGTGTGCCCGGGGCCTCGGGCGCGGGCTCCTCGGCGGGTGTCCGCTGCGCCGGTTCGGCCTGGTCGGTGGGGGCGGTGGGGCGGGGTTCGGTGGGGTCGGGGCCGCCTTCGGCGGGCCCCGGGCGGTGCTCGGTCGGGTCGGGGTTGTCCGACCGGGGCTGCCCGCTGCCGCCGCTCACGTCCACGGTGTCCCCTCGTTAGTCATGTCCGTCTCTGGTCGATGGTATGCGGCCGTCGTGGCGTGTTCCGCCCCGGCACCCCCTGGGCGGGCCGGGGGGCTCGTGGGTTGGGTGACTGTCAGTGGCGGGCCGTATGGTCTGTGGTCATGGACAGCAGCATCGAGGACGCCTCGCCGGGTCGGGACGCGGTCGTCGCACAGGGGGAAGTGCCGGTCACGGCGGCGGGGAGGGCGGCCGGGCCGCCCGCCTCGCTGTCGCCGTCGCGGGCCAGTGACTTCATGCAGTGTCCGCTGCTGTACCGGTTCCGGGTGATCGACCGGCTTCCGGAGCGGCCGAGCGAGGCGGCGACGCGGGGGACTTTGGTGCACGCGGTTCTTGAGCGGCTGTTCGACGCGCCCGCGGCGGAGCGGACGGCGCCGCGGGCCAAGTCGCTGATCCCGGGGCAGTGGGACCGGCTGCGGGAGTCCCGGCCGGAGCTCGGGGAGCTGTTCGGGGAGGATCCGCAGGGCGAGCGGCTGGCGCGCTGGCTGGGTGAGGCGGAGCAGCTCGTCGAGCGGTGGTTCACGCTCGAGGATCCGGTCAGGCTGGAGCCCGTGGAGCGGGAGCTGTTCGTGGAGACCGAGCTGGAGTCGGGGCTGCGGCTGCGCGGGATCATCGACCGGGTGGACGTGGCGCCGACGGGTGAGGTGCGGATCGTCGACTACAAGACGGGCAAGGCGCCGCGGCCTGAGTACGCCGAGGGCGCGCTGTTCCAGATGACGTTCTACGCGTTGGTGGTGTGGCGGCTGAAGAACGTGGTGCCGAGGCGGCTGCAGCTGGTGTATCTGGGCAGCGGTGACGTGGTGACGTACGACCCGGTGCTCGCCGATCTGCAGCGGGTGGAGCGCAAGCTGCTCGCGCTCTGGGAGGCGATCCGGCGGGCGACGGAGTCGGGCGAGTGGCGGCCGCGTCCGACGAAGCTGTGCGGCTGGTGCGACCACCAGGCGCACTGTCCCGAGTTCGGTGGCACTCCCCCGCCGTATCCGCTGCCGGTGAGGTCGGCGGAGTCCGGGGATGCGGCGCAGGGCAGAATGGGCGCGGACTAGCAGAAGGAGACTCATCGTGGCCATCCGCGTCCTACTGGTCGACGACCAGCCGCTGCTGCGTACCGGGTTCCGGATGATTCTGGAGGCGGAGCAGGACATCGCGGTCGTGGGCGAGGCCGGCGACGGCCTGCAGGCCCTCGACCAGGTGCGGGCGCTGCAGCCCGATGTGGTGCTGATGGACATCCGGATGCCGCGGATGGACGGTGTGGAGGCGACCCGGCAGATCACCGGTCCCGGCCGGGACGGCCCGGCGAAGGTGCTGGTGCTGACCACGTTCGATCTCGACGAGTACGTGGTGGAGGCGTTGCGCGCGGGGGCCAGCGGTTTCCTGTTGAAGGACGCCCCGGCCAATGAGCTGGTGCAGGCGATCCGGGTGGTGGCGAACGGCGAGGCGATGCTGGCGCCGAGCATCACGCGTCGGCTGCTGGACAAGTACGCGACGCATCTGCCGTCGGGTGAGGAGCCGGTGCCGGACACCCTGCACACGCTCACCGACCGTGAGGTGGAGGTGCTGAAGCTGGTGGCGCGGGGGTTGTCGAACGCGGAGATCGCCGCTGACCTGTTCGTCAGCGAGACCACGGTGAAGACGCATGTGGGGCATGTGCTGACGAAGCTGGGGCTGCGGGACCGGGTGCAGGCGGCGGTGTACGCGTACGAGAGCGGTCTGGTGCGGCCCGGCGCGCAGTAGACGGCGGGACGACGGCGCCGGGCACGCGGACGGCGCCGGGCACGCGAAGGGCGCCCCTCTCCTTGAGAGGGGCGCCCTTCGCGTGCGTGTGACCGGGCGTCAGCTGCTGGAGCCGCGGCCGAGCTCCCACAGCTGGAGGCTGGCGGAGGAGTTGATGGCGTAGGCGACGCCGGTGATGTCGTCGCGGGCGGCGACGTACTGCTTGCCCTGCCAGAGCGGCAGCACCGGGACGTCGTCGGCGACGTCGTTCTGGATCTCGGTCAGGCTGCCGGCGGCGCTGGCGCGGTCGGCCTCGCGGCGGGAATCCGGGATCAGGGTCTTGATGATCTTGTTGTTGACGTAGGGCGACTTGAGGAAGTTGTCCTTGTCGAGGAAGGGCGCGAGGAAGTTGTCGGCGTCCGGGAAGTCGGGGAACCAGCCCATGCCGTAGACGTCGTAGGCACCCTTGCGTTCGGCCGTCTGGTAGGTGTCCCAGGGGGTGCCCTGGATACTGACGTCGAACAGGCCGCTGCTGTTGAGCTGCTGCTTGAGGACCTCGAACTCCTGCTTGGTGGCCGGACCGTAGTGGTCGGTCGTGTAGTGCAGGGTCAGCTTCACCGGGGTGATGATGTTGGCCGCGGTCAGCAGGCTCTTGGCCTTGGAGACGCTGGGGTCGCCGTACTTGTTGAAGAACGAGTTGGAGTGGCCGGTGATGGAGGCCGGGACCAGCGAGTACAGCGGCTCGGCCTGGGAGCCGTACACCTTGGCGACGAGTTCGTCGCGGTTGATGACCTGGGCCATGGCCTGGCGGACGGCCTTGGACTTGACCGTCGGGGCGTCGGTGTTGAAGCCGAGGTAGCGGATCTCCAGGCCGGACATCTCCACGAGGTCGACGTTGGAGTCGTCGCCGGCGTCGAGCTTGTTGATCTGGGACGGCGACATGGTGCGGGTCATGACGTCGATGTCGCCCTTGTCGATCGCGTCGCCCATGGCGGCGGCGTCGTCGTAGGTGCGCAGGACGACCTGCTGGTTGTTCACCTTCACGCTGCCCTTGTAGTTCGGGTTCTTGGTGAAGGTGGCGGAGACGAGCTTGTCGTCCTTGACGTCGGCCTTGAAGGTGTACGGGCCGGAGCCGTCGATGGCGAAGCCGTCGCGGAGCTTGCCCTTCTCGTAGTCCTTCGGGTTCACGATGCCCGCGACCGGGGTGGACAGCTTGTACGGGAAGGTGGCGTCGGCGCTGTTGAGGTGGAAGATGATGTCGCGGTCGCCCTGGGTCTCGATGGTGTCGATGTTCGAGAGGAGGGCGGAGACACCGGTGTCGGCCTTGATGTTCAGGGCGCGCTGGATGGACCACTTGACGTCCGCGGCGGTGACGGCGCTGCCGTCGGAGAACTTCAGGCCGTCCCGCAGCTTGCAGGCGTAGCGCTCGCTGCCGCTGTCGGTGAAGGAGCAGCTCTCGGCGGCGTCGGGCACCGGGTCGCCGTCGCCCTTGGGCTGGGACATGAGGGTCTGCACGGTCTGCCGCAGGATGTTCCAGCCGCCGACGTCGTAGGAGTAGGCGGGGTCGATCGGCGCCGGGGCGTCCTTCGTGGCGGTGAACCCGTCGGTGGTGCCGACGACGATCGCGTCGCTGCTGCTGCTCCCGCTGCCGGATCCACCGCACGCGGCGAGCACGGGAGTGAGCAGGCCGACGACGGCCGGCAGCACCAAAGTCTTGCGGTTCATGCTCGAAGTTCTCCAGAGCTGATCGAGTCCGTGTATCCCGCATGCATGGGGTGTCGAAGCGGATCACGGGGGTTACGGCGATGTTCTCGCGACGAGATTAGTCCGCGTCCGCAGGAGGGTTGGCAGCGGCGCGAGTTGAGGCCCCATCACGCAGGGGAACCGGTTGTGGACGCACCGAACACCCGACAGCGGCAGGATTAGTGCAGCGTCTCCCCAATCGGGACACAAGGTCACCCCGATTCCCCCCGAACGGGGGTGGACTGCACAGTCGGCCAACGTTGTCGACTCTCCGTGCACGTGGGGAACGTCACACGGGCATTTCTGTGACGGGGTATCGGAATTCAGCCCGTCGAACACGTGCGAATTCCGTTGGTGATCAGTGCGGTGATTTCACTCAATGGACTTTGTACGCTGGGTGAACGGCTAGCGCATTTCCGTCATCAGGCCCTGCAGGAAAGCCAGGTCGACCTCTTCCAGCGAGGTCACCACAGTACGTCGCTCGGCCGGGACGATCGGCGCTACCGACGGGACGGCGACCACCTGGCAGCCGGCCGCCTCGGCGGCGGCGACTCCGGTCGCGGTGTCCTCGACGACCGCGCACCGGGCCGGATCCACGCCCAGCCCGGCGGCGGCGAGCAAGTAGGGGTCGGGGTACGGCTTGGTCCGGGAGACCTCGTCGCCGGCGATGGAGAGGGTGAAGTGCTGGGGGCCCAGCGCGGTCAGGACACGGTCGATGATGCGCCGGTGCGAGGCGGAGACCAGGGCGGTGGGGATCTGCTGCTCGTACAGCTCGGCGAGCAGCCGCTGGGCGCCGGGCATCAGCGGCAGGGCGGTGCCGATGCGCTCCTCGAAGCCGTCGTTGAGCAGCACGCTGAGCTCGGCGAGCGTGATGGCGGCGCCCGTGGCCTCGATGAGGAACCCGGCGCTGCGGGTCATGGGGCCGCCGACCACGACATGGCGCCAGGACTCGTCGAGGGCGTGGCCGAGGCGGGCGAAGGTCTCGACCTCGACGTCCCACCAGAAGCCCTCGGTGTCCACCAGGGTGCCGTCCATGTCGAGGAGCACGGCCTGGAGGGCAGAGCCTTCGGCCGTCCGGGTTCCGAGCGCGGGGACCGTGCTGGTCATCCACGTACCTCCTTGAGGGACGATCAGGCCGGTTCCCATGCGGGGAACCGGCCTGCTGTGGACCGACCAGTGTACGACTTATCCGATCAGTGTGCTCTGTGGCGCGTGTCTCGGCGCGCCGCGGGCCGCGCCGGACGCCTCAGCGTGCGTTGAAGTACTTGGCCTCCGGGTGGTGGATCACGATCGCGTCCGTGGACTGCTCGGGGTGCAGCTGGAACTCCTCGGACAGGTGGACGCCGATCCGCTCGGGCCGGAGCAGGTCGGCGATCTTGGCGCGGTCCTCCAGGTTCGGGCAGGCCCCGTAGCCGAGGGAGAAGCGGGCACCCCGGTACTTCAAGGCGAACATGTCTTCGATGTCGGCCGGGTCCTCGCCGGCGAAGCCCAGCTCGGAGCGCACGCGCGCGTGCCAGTACTCGGCGAGGGCCTCGGCGAGCTGGACGGACAGGCCGTGCAGTTCGAGGTAGTCGCGGTAGGAGTTGGCCTCGAACAGCTTCGCGGTCCGCTCGCCGATGCGGGAGCCGACGGTGACGACCTGGAGGCCGACCACGTCCGTCTCCCCCGACTCCTCCGGGCGGAAGAAGTCGGCGAGGCAGAGCCGGCGGCCGCGGCGCTGGCGGGGGAAGGTGAACCGGGTGCGCTCGTTGCCCTGGTCGTCCAGGATGATCAGGTCGTCGTCCTTGGAGACGCACCGGAAGTAGCCGTACACCACGGCCGCCTCCAGCAGGTTCTCCGTCTGGAGCTGGTCGAGGAGGCCGCGCAGCCGTGGGCGGCCCTCGGTCTCGACGAGCTCCTCGTACGTCGGCCCCTCGCCGGTGCGGGCCTGCTTGAGGCCCCACTGGCCCTTGAAGAGGGCGCCCTCGTCCAGCCAGCTGGCGTACTCCTTGAGCTGGATGCCCTTGACGACGCGGGTCTCCCAGAACGGCGGGGTGGGCACGGGGTTGTCGACGGCGACATCGGAGCGGACGTGGCCCTCCTCGGGCCGCTCCTCGACCTCGACGGCGGGGGTCTGCCGGACCCGGCGCTGCTTGAGCTCCGGCAGGACCGCGCCGGGCACGCCGCGCTTGACGCCGATGAGGGCGTCCATGAGACGCAGGCCCTCGAAGGCGTCGCGGGCGTAGCGGACCTCGCCCTCGTAGAGCTCGTGCAGGTCCTGCTCGACGTAGGCGCGGGTGAGGGCGGCGCCGCCGAGGATGACCGGGTAGGTGGCGGCGAGGCCGCGCTGGTTGAGCTCCTCCAGGTTCTCCTTCATGATCACCGTGGACTTGACGAGCAGGCCGGACATGCCGATGACGTCGGCCTTGTGCTCGTCGGCGGCCTCCAGGATCGCGGAGACGGGCTGCTTGATGCCGAGGTTGACGACGTTGTAGCCGTTGTTGGACAGGATGATGTCGACGAGGTTCTTGCCGATGTCGTGGACGTCGCCGCGCACGGTGGCGAGGACGATGGTGCCCTTGCCCTCGGCCTCCGACTTCTCCATGTGCGGTTCGAGGTGGGCGACCGCGGCCTTCATGACCTCGGCGGACTGCAGGACGAACGGCAGCTGCATCTGGCCGGAGCCGAACAGCTCGCCGACGACCTTCATGCCGTCCAGGAGGGTGTCGTTGACGATGTCCAGGGCGGGGCGGGTGCGCAGGGCCTCGTCGAGGTCGGCCTCCAGGCCGTTGCGCTCGCCGTCGATGATGCGGCGCTTGAGGCGCTCCTCCAGCGGGAGGGCGGCCAGTTCCTCGGCCTTGCCGGCCTTGAGGGACTTGGCGGTGGCGCCCTCGAACAGCTGCATGAGCTTCTGGAGCGGGTCGTAGTCCTCGGCGCGGCGGTCGTGGATGAGGTCGAGGGCGGTCTGCACCTCCTCCTCGCTGAAGCGGGCGATCGGCAGGATCTTGCTGGCGTGCACGATCGCCGAGTCCAGGCCCGCCTTGACGCATTCGTCGAGGAAGACGGAGTTCAGCAGGATGCGGGCGGCCGGGTTGAGGCCGAAGGAGATGTTGGACAGGCCCAGGGTGGTCTGGACGTCCGGGTGGCGGCGCTTGAGCTCGCGGATCGCCTCGATGGTGGCGATGCCGTCCTTGCGGGACTCCTCCTGGCCGGTACAGATGGTGAAGGTCAGGGTGTCGATGAGGATGTCCGACTCGTGGATGCCCCAGTTCCCGGTGAGGTCGTCGATCAGCCGTTCGGCGATCTCGACCTTCTTCTCGGGAGTGCGGGCCTGGCCCTCCTCGTCGATGGTGAGCGCGATCAGCGCGGCGCCGTGCTCCCGGGCGAGCCTGGTGACCTTGGCGAAGCGGGAGTCGGGGCCGTCGCCGTCCTCGTAGTTGACGGAGTTGATGACCGCGCGGCCGCCGAGCTTCTCCAGGCCGGCCCGGATGACGTCGACCTCGGTGGAGTCCAGGACGATCGGCAGGGTGGAGGCGGTGGCGAAGCGGCCGGCCAGCTCCTCCATGTCGGCGACGCCGTCACGGCCGACGTAGTCCACGCAGAGGTCCAGCATGTGGGCGCCCTCTCGGATCTGCTCGCGGGCCATCTCCACGCAGTCGTCCCAGCGGGCCTCCAGCATGGCCTCGCGGAACTTCTTGGACCCGTTGGCGTTGGTGCGCTCGCCGATGGCCAGGTAGGAGGTGTCCTGGCGGAACGGGACCGTCTGGTAGAGGGAGGCGGCGCCGGGCTCGGGGCGCGGACTGCGCTCGGGCGGGGTGACGCCGCGGACCTTCTCGACCACCTGGCGCAGATGCTCGGGGGTGGTGCCGCAGCAGCCGCCGACGAGGGAGAGGCCGTAGTCGCGGACGAAGGTCTCGTGGGCGTCGGCCAGCTCCGAGGGGGTGAGCGGGTAGCTCGCGCCGTCCTTGCCGAGGACGGGCAGGCCCGCGTTCGGCATGCAGGACAGCGCGATGCGGGAGTGCCGGGAGAGGTAGCGCAGGTGCTCGCTCATCTCGGCGGGGCCGGTGGCGCAGTTCATGCCGATCATGTCGATGCCGAGCGGCTCCAGCGCGGTCAGCGCGGCGCCGATCTCGGAGCCGAGCAGCATGGTGCCGGTGGTCTCCACGGTGACGGAGACGATGATCGGGACGTCCAGGCCGGCGGTCTCGCGGGCACGGTGGGCCCCGATGACGGCCGCCTTGGTCTGGAGCAGGTCCTGGGTGGTCTCCACGATCAGCGCGTCCGCACCGCCCGCGATCAGGCCCTCGGCGTTCTGCTGGAAGGCGTCACGGATCGTGGTGTACCCGACGTGGCCGAGAGTGGGCAGCTTGGTACCGGGGCCGATGGAGCCCAGGACCCAGCGCTGGCGGCCGTCGCGGGCGGTGAAGTCGTCGGCGGTCTCCCGGGCGATGCGGGCGCCCGCCTCGGACAGTTCGAAGACCCGCTCGGGGATGTCGTACTCGGCCATCGCCGCGTAGTTGGCGCCGAAGGTGTTGGTCTCGACGCAGTCCACGCCCACCGAGAAGTAGGCCTCGTGGACCGAACGCACGATGTCCGGGCGGGTGAGGTTGAGGATCTCGTTGCAGCCTTCCAGATCCTGGAAGTCCTCCAGGGTCGGGTCCTGGGCCTGGAGCATGGTGCCCATGGCTCCGTCGGCGACCACCACGCGTGTGGCGAGCGCCTCCCGGAGGGCGGACACACGGGTCCGGCTGTCGGTGGAAGGGGACGGCGGCGACGAGGCCATGAAGGGCTCCCTTGGATGCGACGGCTGTCGGCTATGCGGTTTCTCCGGGCGGACCCGGCGGTGGACGCACGGCGCCAGCCTAACCGGGAGTGGGCTTGGATGGGCAGGGCGTCCATGTGGCGGACGAGTGAGCCGTGGGCCGGGCAGTATGACGCCGGCCATGGCGTTTCGGCCGCTCAGCGGTCAGGGTGCGGGGCGCGGGAGTGTGGCCGGGTGCCCAAGGGCGGGCCACACGTGAAGTAACGGATGTCGACGGACCATTAGCGGGGAGTCGACATGGACCGGTAGTGTTCGACATTGCCGAACGACGGTTACGGCGTCGTGACGGTGAGGGTCACCGGGGACGGAGGCAGAACGGCGATGGCACGGAACATCCAGTCGCTCGAACGGGCGGCCGCGATGCTGCGGCTGCTCGCGGGCGGCGAGCGACGGCTCGGCCTGTCGGACATCGCCTCGTCACTGGGTCTCGCCAAGGGCACCGCCCACGGCATCCTGCGCACCCTCCAGCAGGAGGGATTCGTCGAGCAGGACGACGTCTCGGGGCGCTACCAGCTGGGCGCGGAGCTGCTCCGGCTGGGCACCACCTACCTCGACATCCACGAGCTGCGGGCGCGGGCGCTGGTGTGGACGGACGACCTGGCCCGCTCCAGCGGGGAGAGCGTGTACCTGGGCGTGCTCCACCAGCAGGGCGTGCTGATCGTGCACCACGTCTTCCGGCCCGACGACAGCCGGCAGGTGCTGGAGATCGGCGCCATGCAGCCGCTGCACTCGACGGCGCTGGGCAAGGTGCTCTCGGCCTACGACCCGGTGGCGCACAGCGAGGCCCTGGAGGCCGACCGCAAACCCTTCACCGACCGCACCACCTGCGATCTGGACGCCTTCGAGCACATCCTCGACATCACCAGGGCGCGCGGATACGCGGCCGACGTGGAGGAGACCTGGGAGGGCGTGGCCTCGGTCGCCGCCCCGATCCACGACCGGCGCCGTATGCCGGTGGGCGCGGTGGGCATCACGGGCGCGGTGGAACGGCTCTGCAGGGACGGGGAGTTGCGGCCCGACCTGATAGCGGCGGTGCGGGACTGCGCCCGCGCGGTCTCGCGGGACCTGGGCGCGGGCCGCTTCTGAGCGCGCGCCGCTGATCGACGGCCGGGGCCGGTTCGCGTGTCGGCGGACCGGCCTCGGTCGTACCCTGAGATGGACATAACAGGGCAAAGGTGCAGATCAGTGCAGTTTTCACTGGACACCCGGCGGACGGCCAGGCCGATCGACGACTCATGGCGATCAATAACGATCGCGCTTTCGATAACAGAACTCTTGACGTGCGCGTAACGCCGGAGCAAGACTCCCGTCCATCGGTCGGCATTGTCGAACACCTACCGGCAATACGCGCTAGAGTGTGACAACGCCAAAGGCCGACATCGCTCTCACCCCCGAGGGCGCCAACACCCCGACGGGACTCGGGGTTCGGCTTCCCTGGACGAAGGACAAAGGAGTCGCGGGTGTCCAGCTCCGACATCTTCATCGGCGAGACCATCGGTACCGCCATACTCATCCTGCTCGGCGGTGGCGTCTGCGCCGCCGTCACGCTCAAGGCCTCCAAGGCCCGTAACGCCGGCTGGCTCGCCATCGCCTTCGGTTGGGGCTTCGCCGTCCTGACGGCCGTCTACATCTCCGGACCGCTGTCCGGTGCCCACCTCAACCCTGCCGTCACCGTCGCGCTCGCCATCAAGAACAGCGACTGGAGCAACGTCCCGGTCTACTTCGCCGGACAGCTGCTCGGCGCGATGATCGGCGCGAGCCTGGTGTGGGTGGCCTACTACGGCCAGTTCCAGGCCCACCTCACCGACAAGGAGATCGTCGGCGGTCCGGGCGCGCAGGCCACCACGGCCAAGGCCGTCGAGGCCCAGGAGCAGGGCGCAGGACCGGTGCTCGGCATCTTCTCCACCGGCCCGGAGATCCGCAACGCGGTGCAGAACCTCGCCACGGAGATCATCGGCACCGTCGTGCTGATCCTCGCGGTCCTCACCCAGGGCCTCAACGACAAGGGCAACGGACTCGGCGTGCTGGGCGGCCTGATCACCGCACTGGTGGTCGTCTCGATCGGTCTCTCCCTCGGCGGCCCGACGGGCTACGCCATCAACCCGGCCCGTGACCTCGGCCCGCGCATCGTGCACGCACTCCTCCCCCTGCCCAACAAGGGTGGTTCCGACTGGAGCTACGCCTGGATCCCGGTGGTCGGCCCGCTGATCGGCGGAGCCATAGCCGCGGGTATCTACAACGTCGCCTTCGCCTAGAGCGTCAGGCCTCCCCGAAGAAGCAGACGTAAACAGACGTACCGCCGCACACACGGACCTCTGAGGAGCACACAGTGACCGACGCCCACACCGCAGGCCCCTTCATCGCCGCGATCGACCAGGGCACCACCTCCAGCCGCTGCATCGTCTTCGACAAGGACGGCCGTATCGTCTCGGTCGACCAGAAGGAGCACGAGCAGATCTTCCCGAAGCCGGGCTGGGTCGAGCACAACGCCAACGAGATCTGGACCAACGTCCAGGAAGTCGTCGCCGGGGCCATCCAGAAGGCCGGCATCACCCGTGACGACATCAAGGCCATCGGCATCACCAACCAGCGCGAGACCACCGTGCTGTGGGACAAGAACACCGGTGAGCCCGTCCACAACGCCATCGTCTGGCAGGACACCCGCACCGACGCCCTCTGCCGCGAGCTCGGCCGCAACGTCGGCCAGGACCGCTTCCGCCGCGAGACCGGCCTCCCGCTGGCCTCGTACTTCGCCGGCCCCAAGGCCCGCTGGCTGCTCGACCACGTCGACGGCCTCAAGGAGCGCGCCGAGGCGGGCGACATCCTCTTCGGCACCATGGACACCTGGGTCATCTGGAACCTGACCGGCGGTGTCAACGGCGGCAAGCACGTCACGGACGTGACCAACGCCTCCCGCACCCTGCTCATGAACCTGCACACCACGCAGTGGGACGAGAAGATCGCCGAGTCCATCGGCGTGCCGCTGCAGATCCTCCCCGAGATCCGCTCCTCCGCCGAGGTCTACGGCGAGGTCACCGGCGGCAAGCTCGGTGACCTGCTCGGCGGCATCCCGGTCGCCTCCGCGCTCGGCGACCAGCAGGCGGCCCTGTTCGGCCAGACCTGCTTCTCCGAGGGCGAGACCAAGTCGACCTACGGCACCGGCACCTTCATGGTGATGAACACCGGCGACAAGATCATCAACTCCTACGCGGGCCTGCTGACCACGGTCGGCTACAAGATCGGCGACCAGCCGACCGTGTACGCGCTGGAGGGCTCGATCGCCGTCACCGGCTCGCTGGTGCAGTGGATGCGCGACCAGATGGGCCTGATCTCCACCGCGGCCGAGATCGAGACGCTCGCGCTCTCGGTCGAGGACAACGGCGGCGCCTACTTCGTGCCGGCCTTCTCCGGCCTGTTCGCCCCGCACTGGCGTTCCGACGCCCGCGGTGTGATCGCCGGCCTGACCCGGTACGTCACCAAGGCGCACCTGGCCCGCGCGGTCCTGGAGGCCACCGCCTGGCAGACCCGTGAGATCGCGGACGCCATGACCAAGGACTCCGGCGACGAGCTGGTGACCCTGAAGGTCGACGGTGGCATGACCGCCAACAACCTGCTGATGCAGCAGCTCGCCGACGTCCTGGACGCGCCCGTGGTGCGGCCGATGGTCGCCGAGACCACCTGCCTCGGCGCCGCCTACGCCGCCGGCCTCGCCGTCGGCTTCTGGTCCAGCACCGACGAACTGCGTGCCAACTGGCGCCGGGCCGCCGAATGGACCCCCCGCATGGACGCGGAGACCCGCGACCGTGAGTACAAGAACTGGCTCAAGGCCGTCGACCGGACCATGGGCTGGATCGACGACGAGAGCTGACGAGAGCGCGCCAGCTCTCGCGATCGAGCTCTGACGAGGAGTAAGAACCCGACATGACCAGTCAGTCCACCCTGCAGTCCGTACCTGCCCTGGGGACGCACCCGGCCTCCGGCTCGCTTCCGAGCCGTGCCGAGACCAGGGAGCAGCTCTCCAAGGCGTCGTACGACCTTCTCGTGATCGGCGGCGGCATCCTGGGCATCTCCACCGCCTGGCACGCCGCGCAGTCCGGGCTCAGGGTGGCACTGGTCGACGCCGGCGACTTCGCCGGCGCCACCTCCTCCGCCTCCTCCAAGCTCCTCCACGGCGGTCTGCGCTACCTGCAGACCGGCGCGGTGAAGCTGGTGGCGGAGAACCACTTCGAGCGCCGTGCGGTCTCCCGCCAGGTGGCCCCCCACCTGGCGAACCCGCTCACCTTCTACCTCCCCGTGTACAAGGGCGGGCCGCACGGCGCGGCGAAGCTCGGGGCGGGCGTGTTCGCCTACTCCGCGCTCTCCGCGTTCGGTGACGGCGTCGGCCACCTGCTCTCCCCCGCGCGGGCGCAGCGGGACGTGCCGGAGCTGCGCACCGAGAACCTCAAGGCCGTGGCCGTGTACGGCGACGACCAGATGAACGACGCGCGCATGGCGCTGATGACGGTCCGCGCGGCCGTCGAGGCGGGCGCGGTCGTCCTCAACCACGCCCAGGTCACCGGCCTGCGCTTCACCCGGGGCCGGGTGACCGGCGCCGACCTGAAGGACGCCGTCTCCGGCGAGGAGTTCGGCGTGAACGCCCGCCTGGTGCTCAACGCGACCGGCCCCTGGGTCGACCACCTGCGCCGGATGGAGGACCCGAACGCGGCCCCGTCCATCCGCCTGTCCAAGGGGGCGCACCTGGTGCTGAAGCGGACCTCCCCGTGGAAGGCCGCGCTTGCCACCCCCATCGACAAGTACCGGATCACCTTCGCCCTCCCCTGGGAGGACATGCTGCTGCTCGGCACCACCGACGAGGAGTACGAGGGCGACCCCGCGGACGTCTCCGTCACCGAGAAGGACATAGCCCAGATCCTGGACGAGGCCGCGTTCTCCGTCCGGGACCAGCAGCTCAGCCGTGACCTGATCACCTACGCCTTCGCCGGCCTGCGGGTGCTGCCGGGCGGTCCCGGCGACACCGCCAAGGCCAAGCGCGAGACCGTGGTCACCGAGGGCCGGGGCGGCATGCTGTCGGTCGCCGGCGGCAAGTGGACCACCTTCCGGCACATCGGCCGTACGGTCATGGAGAAGCTGGAGGCGCTGCCGGGCCACCCGCTGGGCGACGACTTCGAGCCGATCGCCTCGCTGCCCAAGAAGCTGCCGCTGCCCGGTGTCGCCAACCCCCGCGCGGTCGCGCACCGCCTGCTGGTGGACAACCCGGCGCCGGGTCCGCGGATGGCCGCCGACACCGCGAAGCACCTGGCCACCCACTACGGTTCGCTCGCCTTCGACATCGCCCGGATCGCCAACGAGGACCCGCGGCTCGCCGAGCGCGTCCACCCGGACGCCCCGGAGATCTGGGCGCAGGTCGTCTGGGCCCGCGACCACGAGTGGGCCGAGACCGCGGACGACGTGCTGCGCCGCCGCACCACGCTCACCATCCGCGGCCTGGCCACGGACGACGTCCGGGCCGGCGTCCAGGAACTGCTGGACAAGAAGTAGCCACAGGGCTCGCGCAGCCGCTTCGGGCCCCGGCCCCGCCGTACCGGGGCCGGGTCTGTCAAGGGGGCGGCTCCTCTCCCCCGGGAGCCGCCCCCTTCGCGTACCCGACTGCCCGGAAGCATGGCCTCGGACGTCTGACCAGGCCGCATAATGGCTGAGACATCGGATGTCTGAGCTACAGGGAGGCCGGCATGGCAGTCACCGATGAGGCGATCGAGAAGATCAAGGACATGATCGTCTCCGGTGCGCTGCGGCCCGGGGACCGGTTGCCCAAGGAGAGCGAGCTCGCCGCCGAACTGGGGCTGTCCCGCAACTCGCTGCGGGAGGCGGTGCGGGCGCTGTCGCTGATCCGCATCCTGGACGTCCGGCAGGGCGACGGCACGTATGTCACCAGCCTGGACCCGCAGTTGCTGCTGGAGGCGATGAGTTTCGTCGTCGACTTCCACCGCGACGACACGGTGCTGGAGTTCCTAGCGGTGCGCCGGATCCTGGAGCCGGCCGCGACCGCGATGGCCGCCTTCCGGATCAGTGAACAGCAACTGGACGCGCTGGACGCCCAGTTGGACGCGCTCGGCGCCGCGCCCTCGGTGGAGGAACTGGTCGCCTGCGACCTGGAGTTCCACCGGGGCATCGTGCAGAGCTCGGGAAACTCGGTGCTGTGCTCCCTTCTTGACGGGCTGTCGGGGCCGACCACCCGGGCCCGGATCTGGCGCGGCCTGACCCAGGAGGACGCGGTCGCCCGGACCCTGCGGGAGCACCGGGCGATCCTGGCCGCGCTGCGCGACCGGGACGCGGAAGCGGCCCGGTCCTGGGCCACCGTGCACATCGCGAGCGTGGAGCAGTGGCTGCGCAGCAGTCTGTGAAGCGCTTGCGGCTTCTTTTGATCAAGGGTGTTCGAGGGCGGCGAACGGGGCAGTGATCCGTTCACTCCCCCGTGCAAGGGGGCTGCGGGCGCCCCCGCCTCACGCCGTAAGGTTGGGACGTACGCGAGGGCACGTCGGAAGGAGGCACTGGGTGATCGAGCTGGAGGGGGTTCCCGAGCTGATCGACCCAGTCATGGTGGCCGCGTTCGAAGGCTGGAACGATGCCGGTGACGCCGCCTCCACCGCGGTCGCGCATCTGGAGCGGGAGTGGAAGGGCGAGGTGTTCGCGGCGCTCGACGCCGAGGACTACTACGACTTCCAGGTGAACCGCCCCACGGTGTGGATGGACGCCGGCGTGCGCAAGATCACCTGGCCGACGACACGGCTGTCGGTGGTCCGGGTCGGCGGCGACAAGCCCCGCGACCTGGTGCTGGTCAGGGGAATCGAGCCGTCCATGCGCTGGCGCTCGTTCTGCAACGAACTGCTGGGTTTCGCCCACGAGCTGGGCGTCGAGCTGGTGGTCGTGCTGGGCGCGCTGCTCGGGGACACCCCGCACACCCGTCCGGTGC
Source organism: Streptomyces sp. NPDC051987 (assembly GCF_040680735.1). NCBI lineage: Bacteria > Bacillati > Actinomycetota > Actinomycetes > Kitasatosporales > Streptomycetaceae > Streptomyces > Streptomyces sp. NPDC051987. Next base: position 112,197 of record NZ_JBFAXI010000014.1, read on the forward strand.
CGGTCAGCGGGGTCACCTCGGACGCGGACCTGGCGCAGCGAATGGACCTGGAGGAGACCAAGTACGAGGGCCCGACGGGCATCGTCGGCGTCCTCCAGGAGGCGTGCACGCACGCGGGCGTGCCGGCGGTCTCGCTCTGGGCCGCGGTCCCGCACTACGTCTCCCAGCCGCCCAACCCGAAGGCCACGCTGGCGCTGCTGAACCGGCTGGAGGACCTGCTCGACCTGCGGATCCCGCTCGGTGAGCTGCCCGAGGACGCGCGCGCCTGGCAGGTCGGGGTGGACCAGCTGGCCGCGGAGGACAGCGAGGTCGCCGAGTACGTGCAGACGCTGGAGGAGGCCCGGGACACCGCCGAGCTACCGGAGGCGTCGGGCGAGGCGATCGCCCGTGAGTTCGAGCGCTACCTGCGGCGCCGGGACGTGAGCCCGCCGGGCGGCCATGCCACGGCGGACGGCGGCGACAGTGCGTCGTACCTGCGGGACAACCCCGGCGGGCCGGCCGGCCGGGGGCGGCCGGCGCGGCCGCCGAAGTCCGACACGCCGGGGAGCGCGGAGAACACCGGGTCTCCCGGGGAGGACGGAGACCCCGGCAGGGACTCCGGACCGGACGGCGAGGACACCTCCGAGGAGTGAGGCAGGGGCGGTACGCGCGGTGCGTACCGCCCCTGTCACGCAGGGGTCTCTTCAGCCGACGGGGACGCGCTGTGTGCCACGCCCGGTGAGACGCGGCTGAGCGCGCAGTTCCCGGCGCCCCTGCGGGGCACATCGGCACAACCCCGCGCCTCGTCGGGGCGCCGAGGCCGGCGTTTCCTCAAAGGGCCACGCCCAGCAGCGCGTCCACCGCTCGCGACACGACCCCGGGTGCGCCGGTGTCCGTGCCGCCCTCGGTCTGCTGCTGTACCGCCCAGCGGTCCACCGCCGCCAGCGCGGCCGGGGCGTCCAGGTCGTGGGAGAGGGCCTCGCGGACCTCCTCCACCAGGGCCTCGGCGGGCGGGCCGTCCGGGCGGGAGACCGCCGCGCGCCAGCGGTCCAGGCGGGCCACCGCGTCGGCCAGGACCTGGTCGGTCCACTCCCAGTCGGCACGGTAGTGGTGGGAGAGAAGGGCCAGGCGGATGGCGGCGGGATCGACGCCGTCCCGGCGGAGCTGGGAGACGAAGACCAGGTTGCCCTTGGACTTGGACATCTTCTCGCCGTCGAGAGCGACCATGCCGGCGTGCACGTACGCCTTGGCCATCGGGAACTCGCCGGTGAGCACCTGGGCGTGCGAGGCGCCCATCTCGTGGTGCGGGAAGGCCAGGTCGGAGCCGCCGCCCTGGACGTCGAAGGTCATGCCGAGGTGGTCCAGCGCGATCGCCACGCACTCGATGTGCCAGCCGGGACGGCCGCGGCCGAGGGAGCCGCCGTCCCAGCTCGGCTCGCCCTCGCGGGCGGCCATCCACAGCATGGGGTCGAGGGGGTTCTTCTTGCCGGGGCGGTCGGGGTCGCCGCCGCGTTCGGCGGAGAGCAGCCGCATGGCGGCCGCGTCGAGGTTCGAGACCCTGCCGAAGTTCGGGTCGGCCTCGACGGAGAAGTAGATGTCGCCGTCGAGTTCGTACGCGGCGCCGAGCTCGCGCAGCCGCTCGACCAGCGGCACGATGCCGGGTATGGCCTCGACCGCGCCTATGTAGTGCCGCGGCGGCAGCATCCTGAGGGCGGTCATGTCCTCGCGGAAGAGGGTCGTCTCGCGCTCGGCGAGGGCGACCCAGTCGACGCCGTCCCGGTTCGCGCGCTCCAGGAGCGGGTCGTCGACGTCCGTCACGTTCTGGACGTAGTGCACCTGCCGCTTGGTGTCGAGCCACACGCGCTGAACGAGGTCGAACGCGTTGTAGGTCGCCGCGTGCCCCATGTGGGTGGCGTCGTACGGCGTGATGCCGCAGACGTAGATACGGGCGACGGGACCGGGGTCCAGGGTGACCAGACCACCGGTCGCGGTGTCGTGGATCCTCAGGTCGCGGCCCTGACCAGGCAGGGCGGGGACCTCGGAAGCGGGCCAGGCATGCATGTACATGAGCGTAACCGGACCCGAGTTCGGTATACGAACCGGAGGACCGGGAAGGCACTCTTGATCTCTGGGCCGGAGTGTGCTGGTGAGCGCTATACGGGGGGCCAGGGGATGGCCGGCCACTCGCCGCTCGGCTCCGGGTGCTTTCCGGTGGTGAGCAACGTCTCGACCCGCGCCCGGGTGGCGTCCAGTTCGGCGGTGGTGATCAGCTCGGCCAGCCGGGTCCCCAGCGGCCCGTCAAGGGCCTCGCGCAGCTTTCCGAGGACCTCGACGGCCTCCCCGGTCAGGTCCTCCCCCGCCCAGCCCCACAGCAGGGTGCGCAGCTTGTTGTCGACGTTGAAGGTGACGCCGTGGTCGATGCCGTACAGCCGGCCGTCGGCGGTGGGCAGCAGGTGTCCGCCCTTGCGGTCGGCGTTGTTGACGACGGCGTCGAGGACGGCGAGCCGGCGCAGCCGTTCGTCGTCGGCGTGCACCAGCAGCGCGGTGCGGCCCTCGCCGACGTCGGCGAAGCCGACGGCCTTCCAGCCCGGCTCCGGTTCCTCCGCGTCGACCAGGGCGAGCAGGTCGGCGCCCTCGGGGTCGACGTCGATCCACAGCTGGACCATGCCCTCGCCGTACGGGCCGTCACGCAGCACGGTGGGCGGGACCAGGTCCCAGCCGGTGGCCGCGGCGACCTCGTAGGCGGCCACCTCGCGCTGGGCGAGGGTGCCGTCGGGGAAGTCCCACAGCGGGCGCTCCCCGGCGACCGGCTTGTAGACGCAGGACGCCTCCTGGCCGTCGTGCGCGACCGTGCAGAACAGCGCCGCGTTGGAGGCGTCGCGGATGCGGCCGCGTACCTTCAGCTCACCGTGGGCGAGCAGCTCGGCGGCGGTCACGCTCCGCGGCGGTATCCGTTCTGGCGCGGACATACGTGTCCTTCCGGGTCGAGCGGGAGGCTGCACAGCGGGCACGGCGGCCGCCCGGCGTTGACGACGTCGAGGGCGCGCTTGGCGAAGGCCCTGGCCTGCGCGCCGGTCAGCCGGACCCGCAGCATCGGGGGTCCGTTCTCCTCGTCCTGGAGGAGCCGCTCCTCGGCCTCGGCGAGGTCCTCCTCGGAGTCGGCCTCCAGCTCCACGAGGGCCTGCGCCTCGACGATCATGCGTTCTTCCTCGCCGTCCCAGGCGAGCGCCATGGTCCCGACGCGGAACTCCTCCTCGATGGGGGTGTCCAGCGGGGCGCTGTCGGCGATCTCGGTGGGTGCGACGGCGGGCACGGCCGCGTTGCCGCCGCTGCGGCGCACGACCTCGTCGAGGAGTTCGTCCATGCGTTCGGCGAGCGCGGCGACCTGGGTCTTCTCCAGGGCCACGCTGGTCGTCCGGGAGCCGGCCGTGGCCTGGAGGAAGAACGTACGGCGTCCGGGCAGTCCGACCGTGCCCGCGACGAAGCGGTCCGGCGGATCGTAGAGGAACACCTGACGGGACACGTCCTGTCTCCATGGGAATCGAGAGTGCGTGGGCTTCGGGCGGGCGGCGACGCGGCCAGGGGGCCGCTTACGTGGATCGCTTCACCCTACTGCGGCTGACGATCACGGCGCGCCGGCGCCGCCACCGACCGGGGCGTCTTCGCCCGGAGGTTCCTCGCGGGGGGCGAGGGAGGCGAAGTCGCCGGTGTCCCCGAGGCGGACGAGAAACGGCCTGAGACGGGTGTAACGGATCGCGGTGATGGAACACGGTTCGACGGAGATCCGCTGGAAGAGGTCGAGATGCAGGCCGAGAGCGTCAGCTACGAGGGATTTGATGATGTCACCGTGCGAGCACATGAGATAGACGGCGTCCGCACCGTGGTCGCGCTCCACGCGCGCGTTCCACTCGCGTACCGCCTCGGCGGCGCGGGTCTGCATGGCCCGCATGGACTCGCCGCCGGGGAAGGCGGCCGCCGAGGGGTGGGCCTGGACGACCTCCATCAGCGGCTCGTCCTTGAGTTCGGCGAGCTTGCGGCCGGACCAGTCGCCATAGTGGGCCTCCCCGATCCGCTCGTCGGTGTGGGCGGCGAGTTCGGGGCGGGCGTCGAGCAGCGGGCGAACCGTCTCCTGGCAGCGTTGCAGCGGGCTGGTGACGATCTCGGAGATCGGCAGCCCGGCGAGCCGGCCGGGGAGCGCGGCCGCCTGGGCGGCTCCGCGCTCGTCGAGGGCGACGCCCGGCGTCCAGCCGGCCAGCACACCCGAGGTGTTGGCGGTGGACCGTCCGTGCCTTACGAGGATCAGCGTGGGCATGCGGCCCAGGGTAGGCGCACGCCGACGTGCGCAGAGCCGCGAGCGACGGGAGAATACGCTCCGTGATCGTCGATTGCGCCATCTACCGGGACGGTGAGCGGACCGAGACGCCGCAGGACTTCTCCGACGCCCTGGCCGAGGCACGCGCCCGTGGCGACAGCTTTCTGTGGATCGGCCTGTACGAGCCCACGGAGCGCGAGTTCGACCTGGTCACCGACGAGTTCGGGCTGCATCCGTTGGCGGTCGAGGACGCGCTGACCGCCCACCAGCGGCCCAAGCTCGAGGTGTACGACGACTCGCTGTTCGTCGTCCTGAAGCCGGTCACCTACGAACCGAAGAGCGACACGGTGACCTCCGGCGAGCTGATGATCTTCATCGGGGACTCCTTCGTGGTCACCGTGCGCCACGGGACACCGTCGCCGCTCGGCGACGTCCGGCGGCACCTGGAGGAGCAGCACGAGATGCTGAAGCACGGGCCGACGGGGGTGCTGTACTCGATCTCCGACGCGATCGTGGACCACTACCTGGAGGTCGCGACCGAGTTGCAGAACGACCTGGAGGAGCTGGAGACCGAGGTGTTCTCGCCGAGCGCCGGCGGCTCCCGGCACACCGCGTCGCGCATCTACACCTTCAAGCGGCAGATCCTGGAGTTCCGGCGGGCGACGGTGCCGCTGGCCGTGCCGATGACCAAGCTGGCGGGGGTGGGTGCGTACGGCGGCGGTGTGACGGTGCCCTTCGTGCAGGAGTCGGCGCGCCCGTTCTTCCGGGACGTCAACGACCACCTGATGCGGGTGAACGAGAGCGTGGAGGGCCTGGACCGGCTGGTGTCGGACGTCCTCAACGCCCATCTGGCGCAGATGAGCGTGCGGCAGAACGACGACATGCGGAAGATCTCCGCGTGGGCGGCCATGGCCGCGGTGCCCACGATGATCGCGGGGATCTACGGCATGAACTTCGACCACATGCCGGAGCTGCACTGGGTCTGGTCGTACCCGGCGGTGATCGTGATCATGGCGTTCCTGGAGACGGTGCTGTACCGGCTGTTCAAGCGCCGCGGGTGGATGTGAGGGGCGTCCGCGGCCGTGGGGTTCAGGCGAACTCCGGTGCGGGGGTGGCGGGGCCGCCCAGGGCGTTGCGGTGCTCCGGCATCCGCAGGCAGACCATGCGGCGCCAGCCGACGGCGCGTTCGTAGGCGTAGACGGCGTGGATGCCGACCGCGAGCAGCGCGGACCTGGCCCTGGGCCAGCCGAGGATGCGGCCCATGCGGGCCATGACGGCGAGGCTGACGTCCCGGTGGACGCGGATCTCGGCGAGCGCGCACGCGCGGAGGGTGCGCTGGATGGCGCGGCCGTGCCCTGCGGCGGCCAGGCGCAGCAGTTCCTCGTGGCAGTAGGCGAGGTGGTTGTCCTCGTCGCCGGAGATCACGCGCACCGCGCGGCCCACCTCCGGATGGCCGGCGAAGTACCGGTGCAGCAGGGCCATCTGCTCGGAGGCGCGCTGTTCGGTGACCCGGCTGTGGGCGAGGTAGGTGACGATCTCCGGCACGGTGAGCGGCCGGTCGGCGCGGAGCCGGGCGTGGGCGAGCCCGATGCCGTGCCGTTCCAGGATCATCGTGTAGTCGGTGTCGGCGGGCACCTCGACGGGCGTCAGCCCGCGCCTCCTGAGCAGGGCGTGGAAGATGCGGCCGTGCTTGTCCTCGTCGGCGCCATGGCGGGTGATCTTGGGGGCGAGGTCGCGTTCGCTCGCCGGCACCAGTGCGGCGATCCGCCCGTTCTCCCAGCCGCCCTGGGCCTCGCCGCCGGCCGCGATGGAGCAGAAGAGCCGGAACGACTCGTCGTTGTCGAGGATCTCCTGGAACAGACTCCTGGCCGACAGCATCGTGGGCACCTCTCTGGAGGACTCACCGAACCCGCAAAGAACGAGTCAAATGCCGCATCGGTGTCACCGCAACAGGGGTGCGTGAGCACTCGGCCGAAAGGAGGAGCGCCGGGGTCGCGCCGGGGGCGTAACCGCCGGAGGCCCGGCGCGTTGTTCTGCGTGACGGCCGTGGCGGGGAAGACCCCCGAGCCCCCACCACGGCCGCTGAACTCCCCGCCGCCCCAGGCGCTCAGGCGAGCCCGGCACGCTCCAGGGCCTCGGCGCCGGCCCGCAGCGAGGCGAGCCGCTCGTCCAGGGCGAAGCCGGCGGGGGCGAGGGACAGCGTGGTGACCCCGGCGGCCGCGTAGGCCTTCATCCGGTCGGCGATCCGGTCCACGGAGCCGAGCAGCGTGGTCTGGTCGATCAGCTCCTGGGGCACGGCCGCGGCGGCCCCGTTCTTGTCCCCGGACAGGTACTTGTCCTGGATCTCGGCGGCCTCCCGCTCGTAGCCCATGCGCCGGGCGAGCTGGTTGTAGAAGTTCTGCTTGCGGCTGCCCATGCCACCGACGTACAGCGCGGTGTAGGGCCGGAAGGTGTCGGCGAGGGTGGCCACGTCCTTGTCGTCGCCGACGGCGAGCGGCAGCGTCGGGCAGATGTCGAACCCGTCCAGCGTCCGGCCCGCCTTCTCGCGCCCCGCGCGCAGGTACTTCACCGCCGTCTCCTCCAGGTGCTCGGCCGAGGGGAAGATGAGCAGCGCGCCGTCGGCGATCTCGCCGGTCTGCTCCAGGTTCTTCGGGCCGATGGCGGCGATGTAGACCGGGATGTGCTCGCGCTCCGGGTGCACGGTCAGCTTGATCGGCTTGCCGGGACCGCCCGGCAGCGGCAGCGTCCAGTGCTCACCCTCGTACGACAGCCGTTCCCGGCTCATCGCCCGGCGAACGATCTCCACGTACTCGCGGGTGCGGGAGAGCGGCCTGTCGAACTTGACGCCGTACCAGCCTTCGGAGACCTGCGGTCCCGAGACGCCGAGGCCGAGCCGGAAGCGGCCGCCGGAGAGGGAGTCGAGGGTCGCCGCGGTCATCGCGGTCATGGCCGGCTGCCGGGCCGGGATCTGGAAGATGGCCGAGCCGACGTCGATGCGCTCGGTCTGGGCGGCGACCCAGCTGAGCACGGTGGCCGCGTCGGAGCCGTAGGCCTCGGCGGCCCAGCAGACGGCGTACCCGAGCCGCTCGGCCTCCTGCGCCACGGCCAGATTGTCCCCGTCCATCCCGGCGCCCCAGTAGCCGAGGTTGATCCCGAGCTGCATGGCCGTTCCCCTTACCGATCAGTAACGTCGCTGTTGCGAGAGACCTTAGCGTGGGGATTTCCGGCGTGGGAGATCGGTCGTGGTCCGGCTGCGGGTCGTGGGGGCCGGTCGCGCAGTTCCCCGCGCCCCTTTGGCAGGGCGAGTCCCGTCCCTCAAAAGCCCCGCGCCCTGGGGAAATCGGTTATCCACAGGCAACCCAACGCAGCAGCTCTGGCCAGTAATGTCGGCTGACATGGAGCAGAGGCATCTCGGCCGTACCGGCCTGCGCGTGTCCCGGATCGGGCTCGGCACCCTCACCTGGGGCCGGGAGGTCGACGAGCATGACGCCGCGGACATGCTGAAGGCGTTCTGGGAGGCCGGCGGGACCCTCGTCGACACCGCGGACGTGTACGGCGACGGAGAGGCCGAGTATCTGCTGGGGCAGCTGATGGAAGGACTGGTGCCGCGCCGGGACCTGGTCATCTCGACGAAGGCGGGCAGCGTCGCCGACCCCGACCGGCGTTTCAACGGCTCGCGCGGCCATCTGCTCGCCGCGCTGGACGCCTCGCTGGCCCGCCTCGGCACCGACTACGTCGACGTCTGGCACGTGCACGCCTACGACCCGGACACCCCGCTGGAGGAGACCCTCCAGGCCCTCGACCTGGCGGTGAGCAGCGGTCGCGCCCGGTACGCCGGGGTGTCCAACTTCTGCGGCTGGCAGCTGGCGAAGGCGGCGACCTGGCAGCTCGCGGCGCCGGGCACGCGCACCCGGCTGGCCAGCACGCAGCTGGAGTACTCCCTGCTCCAGCGCGGCATCGAGCGCGAGGTGCTGCCCGCCGCCCTCGACCTGGGCATCGGCCTGCTGCCGTCCTCCCCGCTGGGCCGGGGCGTGCTGACCGCGAAGTACCGCCATTCCACTCCCCCGGACTCGCGCGGTGCCTCCGAACATCTGGCGCTGTTCGTGGAGCCCTACCTAGACGACACCGCCACCCGGATCGTGGACGCGGTGCAGACGGCGGCGGACGGGCTCGCGGTCACCCCGCTCCAGGTGGCGCTCGCGTGGGTGCGGGACCGGCCGGGCGTGGCCGCGCCGATCGTCGGCGCGCGCAACGCGCAGCAGCTCGCGGGGGCGTTGTCAGTGGAGGCGCTTAGTCTTCCTGACGAGATCTGCCGGGCGCTCGACGACGTGTCGGCGCCCGTGCACCGCTATCCCGATCACGACTGGAGCACGCTGTGAGCACGGAGCCGGGGCTGGGCGCCACGCCCGAGGCCGAGGCCGACGAGGGCACGACGGCCGGGGGGACCACGGAGGCCGAGGACCTCACCGACGGCCCGGCCACGTCCGGCGGGACAGCCACCGCCGGGGTGACCACGGACGACACCAGCGGCGGGACCGGCGACGGCGCGGACGGTGGCGGGGAGGGCGGCGGGGGGCCGCTCGCCGGGGCGGCCCCGGGCGGTGACACCGCGGCCGGTGGCGCGCGGTCGGGCGGTGTCGACGAGGGCGCGGGCGGTGCCGGAGGCAGCCGGGGAGAAGCGGACGCGGCGGGCGGCGGGGAGCAGGGCGCAGGCGCGGCCCAGGTGTCCGAGGCCGAGGCCGAGTTGGCCGCGCAGCGAGTGGAGCGGGAGCGGATCGCGCGGCGGAAGGCCGAGAAGGCCGGGCCGATCGAGAGCGGGACGAAACTCAGCGGGAAGGCGGCCGACCTGCTCGCGGCGATCCGGGCCGTGGAGAGCGGCGAGAAGCCGTTGGCCACCGTGTTCACCGCCCCGGAGCCGGCCCCGCGCCGGCCGGCCCCCGCTCCCGAACCCGCCGCGGAACCCGTCCGCGGGCCCCGGCTCGCGCCGGGCGCCGCCGTGCCCACCGCGGAGACGGTCGCCCGGCTACGACGGGTGCTGGCCGACGGCGGCGCGCCCGAGTCGCTCGCCCCCCAGGTCGCCGCCGCCCTCGGCGAGGGCGCGGACACGGTGCTGCGGGAGGACCCCTGGCAGCTGCTCCGGGTCACCGGCGTACGCCCCGACCAGGCCGACGGGTTCGCACGGGCGCTGCTCGGCGCCGAGTGCGGTCCGGACGACGAGCGGCGCGGCCGGGCTGTGACCGGCTGGCTCCTCGAACAGGCCGCGCTGGCCGGGCACACCGCGCTGGAGATGCCGGCGCTCACCGCGGCACTGGCCCAGCGGGCGGTGCCCGACCCGGAGGCCGCCGTGCAGAGCGCACTCGCGGAGGGCGAGGCGCTGGTCTTCCAGGACGCCCTGGATCCGGGCGCCCCGGAGCCCGAGGACGACGAGGAGGAGCGCCCGGTCCGGGTGGCCCTGGAGCGGTACGCGCTGGCCGAGGAGAGCCTCGCCGACGGGCTGGCCCGGCTCGTCAACTCCCTCGCCAAGGACGACCCGGAGCCCTGGGCGGCGATCGCCACGGCGGCCGCCGGCGGCGCGGCCGAGCTGGCGCGGGCCCTCGCCGGGCACGGCCTGGTGCTGCACACGGGCGGCGAGGCGGCCCGCGCCGAACCCGCGGCCCTGCTGACCGCCGCCCGCGCCGCCGGACTGCGTGCCTTCGCCACCACCCACACCCCCGACGGCAGCCGGCGCCTCACCGGCGGCGAAGGGGCCGTCGGCACCGTCGCCGACCTGCTGTCCGGCGCCGCGGGCCCCGGCCGGGACGCGGACGGCGCCCTGGCCCTCGACCTGCTGATCGTGCTGGACGCGCCCCAGCTGGACGTGGAGGGCGCCGCGATGCTGGTGGAGGCGCTGCCCGACGGCGCCCGGCTGGTGCTGAGCGGGGACCCGGCGGTGCTGTGGTCCGCGGGGCCCGGCCGGGTCTTCGCCGACCTGCTGGCGGCCCGGGTCTGCCCGCAGATCACCTCCCGCACCCCCGACCCCGGCCCGCTCGGTGAGCTGGTCTCCGGGATCGGTGTCGGCGAGCTCACCCAGGTCGACGCACCGGGCAAGGAGGTCGTGATCGTGCCGGTGCGGGACGCGGGCGAGGCCGTGCACCGGACGGTGCAGCTGGTCGCCGACTCCGTGCCGCGCGCGATCGGTGTCCCCGCCGAGCAGACCGTGGTGATCACTCCGGGCCATGGCGGGGCGGCGGGCACCCGCGCCCTCAACGCCGCCCTCAAGGAACGGCTCAATCCCGGCCCCGGCCGCTTCGGCGGCTTCGACCCGGGCGACCGCGTCGCCTACTCCCCCGCGCCGGGCCGTACGGCCCTGGGCCAGGTGGTGAAGGCCGACGCCGAGGGGCTGCACCTGTCGTGTGCGGGCGCGCCCGTGGTCGTACCGAAGGAGCGGGTGGAGCAGTCCGTGCGGCACGGGTGGGCCCTGACCGCGCACCAGGCGGCGGGCAGCCGCTGGCCGGCGGCGGTCGTGGTGCTGCCCGGAGACGCGGTCCAGTCCCTGAGCCGCCCCTGGGTGTACACGGCGTTCAGCCGGGCGGGGCGCCACCTGTCCGTGGTCCACGGTGTGGAGCAGGCCCTGCCGAAGGCGGTCGCGGAGGCTCTGCCGAAGCCGCGCACGACCCGTCTGCCGCTGCTGCTGAGGACGCAGGTCCCCGCGGCGAACTGAAGGGTCCGGCCGGCGGCCCGGGGTTCGGCCGGCGAGTTCGCGCAGTTCGGTGGCGGCGGCGTCCAGCGGCGCGGTGGTCCGTTCGGCGCGGCACATGATCACGGCGCCTTCCAGGG
>NZ_JBFAXI010000015.1:0-103868 GCF_040680735.1 Streptomyces sp. NPDC051987
ACCCGGCCGGCGGCCGGGTCGTCACCCACGGGCCGCGCCCGCACCCGGCGCAGCACCGCCTCCATGCGGGCCAGCAACTCCCGGAAACCGTAGGGCTTGACGAGGTAGTCGTCCGAACCCGCCTGCAGGCAGAGCACGCAGTCGAGCTCCGAGCCGCGCGCGGCGACGGCGATGATCGGCAGGTCGCTGACCGCACGGATGCCCCGGCACACCTCCAGGCCGTCGAGGTCGGGCAGGTCGAGACCGAGCAGCACCAGGTCCGCCTCGCGGTGGCCGCGCAGCGCCTGGGCGCCGGTGGTGGCGCCGTGGGTGGCGTAGCCGTGCCGGACGAGCCCCTGCTGGAGGGTGTCGGCGGCCCGCGGGTCGCTCTCGACGACCAGGACGCTCAGCGCTCCCGCCCGGGGCGCGCCGTACGCGGGGGCCGGGCGGGCCGGGTGTCCGGCCGGGACGAGCGGGCCGTGCGAGCGGTGGCGCCGCGGCGACGGCGCCAGGTCCGCGTACTGGCGGTTCATCTGCTCCCCCTGAGGCACATCCACGTCATCTCGGACTCTGCGGGTTCACCACCAGACCGTACCAAACAGACTTGTCTGATTGTCAACCGATGAGCGAGGCGGGCGAGTCGCGTCGACCAACCCTCGGAGCCGCCCTCTTGAGCTGCGATTTCGTCGGATTACTGGACAAGTGGGAGGTCGGGCTCCGGTCATTCGTGCCAGGAAAAGACTTAACCAAGGCGCACGCCCTTCTTATGAATCATACAGGCTTGCACGTTTCACACTGACAATTCCGACATAGCGGCCAGACATCGTTGGCAGCGAGAACCTCCGCCTACTCAAATCGCCCAAGAAACCTCCTCACCCCTTGCGAAACCGGACCGACCTGTCTGTATCTTGTGCTCAGAACGTCGGCCACGGGGGGTGACAGCCGACGTACGGCCTGTTGCCCCCTCCTACCCGTCACACGACACAGGAGCGCTGCACATGCCGCACCTCACCGACCGGGCCATCGCCCCGAAGCACCTGCTTCCCGGACTGACCACCACTGTGCCGCGTGAGTACGTCCACCGCGCGGCGGTCTCCGAAGTCCTGCTCACCGGCTGGGAGCGCGACGAGGCCCCGCACGGCGACGGCTTCGACGGCTTCGTCGTCCGGGCCCAGTGGCCGCGCAGCCACGCGCTGTTCGCCCCCGACAGGGGCTACCAGGACCCGATGCTGCTGATCGAGTCCGTCCGCCAGATCGGCTCCCTGCTCGCGCACGCCGAGTTCGACGTGCCGTTCGGCCACCAGTTCCTCATGTCTGATATGTCCGTGACCGCGGAGCCCGACCTGCTGGTCACGGACGCGGTCCCCACCGAGGTCGAGATGCACACGGTCTGCCGGGACATCGTCCGCCGCGCCGGCCGACTGCGCGAGATGCGCTACGACGTCACCGTGGTGCGCGAGAACGGGGCCCGCGCCACCGCCTCGGCCGCGTTCCGCTGCATGAGCCCTGAGGTGTACCGGAGGATGCGCGGCGAGCGCCCCACCACCACCGACCGCACCCCGCCGGCCGCCCTCGACCCGGCCGCCGTGGGCCACGCCAGCGCCCGGCACGTCGTCCTGGGCGCGCCCGCGCCCGGCACGCACGACCGATGGGAACTGCGGGTCGACACCGCGCACCCGACCTACTTCGACCACCCCGTCGACCACATACCCGGCATGTTCCTGCTGGAGGCCGCCCGGCAGGCCGCGCACGCCCGCACCGGGGCGCCCTGCGCCGTGCTGCTCGGCCTGCGCAGCGAGTTCACCCGGTACGCCGAACTGGACGCGCCCTGCTGGATCACCGCCGAGCCCGAGCCGTACGGCGGCGCCGGCGACCTGCTGGTGCGGGTGCGCGGCAGCCAGCGCCAGGAGACGGTCTTCACCGCCGAGCTGGTCCTGCGGCCGCGTGTCCGCTGACCCCGACCACACCCCGGGAGGCTTCTCGTGCCCACCCTTCTCATCACCGGCGCGTCCGGGTTCGTCGGAACCCACGTGACGCGCGAGGCGCAACGCCGGCGGGCCGACCTCAGGCTCATGAGCCACCGCCGGTCCCTGCCGCGGTCCTGCTCCGGGGCGCGGACCGTGCACGCCGATCTCCGCGACCCCCGCTCGCTGCGCGGGGTGTGCGACGGGGTCGACGTGGTCCTGCACTGCGCCGCCCAGATCGGCGGCAGCGCCGCGGCCAACGAGGCGGTCAACACGCACGGCACGGCGGCGCTGGTCGCCGAGGCACGGCGGGCCGGAGTCCGCCGGATCGTCCAGCTCAGCACGGCCTCGGTGTACGGCCGCGGCACCTTCCGCGGGCACCGGCCCGAGGAACTCGCCCGCAATCCCGTCTCCGTCACCTCCCGTACCCGCGCGGCGGCGGAGGACGCGGTCCTCGCGGCCGGCGGGGTGGTCCTGCGGCCCCATCTGGTCTTCGGCACCGGCGACCTGTGGGTCGGCCCCGACCTGGCACGGCTGCTGCGGGCCCTGCCGGGGAGGGTGGCCGGCTGGCTGTCGCGGGCGTCGGTCATCGGCGCGCCGGACCTGGCCCGGCTGCTGGTCGCCACGGCGCTGGCGCCGGACGGGGCCCTGACCTCGCGGGTGTACCACGCCGCGGATCCGACGCCGGTCACGGTCGGCAGCGCGCTGCGGGCGGTCGCCGACTGCGCCGGGATCGACTGGCCGCGCGCCGATCTCACGGTCGAGGGGGCCAAGGCGATCCTCGCGGCGAAGGGGGTCGCGCCGGCCAAGCTCGACATCCTCACGACGGACCACTTCTTCGAGGCGGGCGCGCTCTGGTCGGAGCTCGGTCTGCGTCCGGGCGGTGGGTTCGCCACGTGGTTCCGGCGGGCCGAGCGGTGGTATCGGGCGGCCCTTGCGACGAACTGAGTCTGCGCCGATCCGTCGCCCCGGGTACCGGGTCCGGTGGCCCCACCCACCGGACCCAGTTGCCGCCGCCCACCTGAGGGGGGCGGCGCTTTTGTTGTGCGGGGGGTGGTGTGCGCCTCAGGGGGTGCCGGGTTGTGCTGTTCGGCGGGTGCGGGTTCGTCCGGGCTGATCGCGCAGTTCCCCGCGCCCCGGGAGGGGCCCCTTGAGTGGGCCGGAACCTTGAACCGCACGCCCCCGGAGGGGCGCCTGGGGCGGCCGGTACCTTGGCGGCATGCGTCTTCGGTGTGCTGTGCTCGACGATTTTCAAGGGGTGGCCGGGGAGTTCGGGGACTGGGGCTCGATCGCCGACCAGGTCGACGTCGTCTCGTTGCGTGAGCATCTCGTCGAGGAGGACGAACTCGTCGCGGCGCTCGCCCCGTTCGACATCGTCGTCACTCTTCGCGAACGTGTCCCCTTTCCCGGGTCGCTTCTTCGGCGGCTGCCGCGGCTGCGGCTCCTGGTCGCCTCCGGGATGCGGAACAGCGTCATCGACTACGCGGCCGCACAGGCGCACGGGGTCACCGTGTGCGGGACGGAGAGTTCCTCGGCGCCGCCGGTCGAGCTGACCTGGGCGCTGCTGCTCGGCCTGGCCCGCGGGCTGGTCCAGGAGAGCACGGCGGTGCGGACCGGCGGGCCCTGGCAGTCCACCGTCGGCGCCGATCTGCACGGACGCCGGCTCGGGCTGCTCGGACTCGGGAAGATCGGGAGCAGGGTCGCGCAGGTGGGGCTCGCCTTCGGAATGCGGGTCAGTGCCTGGAGCCAGAACCTCACCGCGGAGCGTGCCGAGGAGGTCGGTGTCGACCTCGCGCCGAGCATGGCGGACCTGCTCGCCACCAGTGACTTCGTCTCGGTCCACCTGGCGCTCGGCGACCGTACGCGGGGGCTGCTCGGCGCGGACGAGCTCGCCCTGCTCAAGCCCACCGCCTACCTGGTCAACACCTCCCGCGCGGCCGTCGTCGACCAGGACGCACTGCTCGCCACGCTGCACGAGGGCCGGATCGCGGGGGCCGGGGTCGACGTCTTCGACGTGGAGCCGCTCCCCGCCGACCACCCCCTGCGCACCGCGCCCCGGCTGCTGGCCACCCCGCACCTCGGCTACGTCTCCTACGCCAACTACACGACCTACTACGGCCAGGCCGTGGAGGACATCCGAGCCTTCCTGGCGGGTGCCCCGGTACGGCGGCTGCCCCAAGGGGTGTCCTGACTCCGACCCTTGGGGTGATCGTCCGCTGATCGGCGTGACCAGCCGCAGGTCGGGACGTTGAACGGGGAGTGCGGCGGCAGGACCGGCCACCGCACTCCCCCGAGCAACAAGAAGGAGAACGTGATGTCTCGCATCGCGAAGGCAGCCGCCGTCGCCCTGGGCACCGGCGCTGTGGTGATCGGCGGGGCCGGCCTGGCCCTGGCCGACGCGGGTGCCAACGGCGCGGCCGTCGGCTCGCCCGGCGTGCTGTCCGGCAACGTCATCCAGGTCCCGGTCAACATCCCGGTGAACCTGTGCGGCAACACCATCGACGCCGTCGGCCTGCTGAACCCCGCCTTCGGCAACACCTGCGTCAACGAAGGCCACCTCAAGGGCGGCGACAACAAGAGCGGCGGCTACGGCCACTGAGCCACCGTCGGCGGAAGGGCCCCGGTGCGCAAGGCGCCGGGGCCCTTCCCGTGTCCGTGGGGTTTCAGGCGTACCGGTAGATCCGGCTCACGTCCTCCAGGGACTGGGGGGTGACGTCCCACGGGGGCAGCTTCCCGTCGCGGGCGACGACCCGGTCGTGCTGCGGGTCCGTGACGCCCGGCGGCCGCGCCGGCAGGTAGCGCTGCCCGCGATGCCGGGCCTGCCAGCGCTCCCACTGCAGGTCGATGAAGGCGTGGTGGAACCAGAAGACGGGGTCGTTGACGGACGCGCCGCCGAGCATCGCCCCGCCGACCCAGCGGTGCACCCGGTTGTGGTTGTGCCAGGAGGCGCTGCCGCTGCCGGTCCCCCAGCCCTCCAGCTTGTTGCGGAAGCCTCGGGTGACGGTGGAGTCCCAGGGCGGGACGTCGTAGGTGGGGTCGTCGAGCGCCCAGTCGAGCTCGGCCCGGGTGGGCAGTTCGATGGGCCGGCCGGACCGGCCCAGGTCACGGGCGAGGAACTCGCCGTCGGTGACGCCCTCCTTGATGGTCCAGTGCCCGCCCGCATAGGCGAACGGACCGGTCATCACCTGCTGGTCGCGGGCCCGGCCGTTCCCGCCGAGCAGGTCCTTCGTCCACGGCACGCCGGTCTTCGACCGGTCCTTGGTCCAGTCCCAGTACGGCACGGTCACCGAGGAGTCCACCCGGCGCAGGGCGCGCTCCAGGTCCAGCAGGAAGCGGCGGTGCCAGGGCAGGAAGGAGGGGGCCATGTGGGCCGTGCGCAGCCCGTCGTCGCCGTCGGAGGTGTAGTAGTCGATGTGCGTCCGTACGAACTCGTCGTACTCGCCCCGCCGTTTGACCTCAAGGAACGCCTTCACCAGCCGCCTGCGCTCGCCGGCCGTCAGCCTGGCGACGTCCTTACGCACGTACGTCATGGTCTCCCCCCATGTGCGTGTGTCCCCCGCCCATCGGTCCGGGCGCCAGGTCGCGCAGCCGCTGGCCGGGCCCGATCTGGTCGACGGCCGCCCGCGCCGCCTGCAGCGGGGTCGGGTACGAGCTGTAGTGGTCGACCATGCTGAGCCAGGTGCCGTCGGCCCGCCGCATCAGGTGCAGCGGCCGGCCGTCCACGGTGACCTGCCACTCGCCCCGGCCGACGGCGGCCCGTCCGACCGGCGGCACCAGCACCCCGTGGATGCGGCGGCCCCGGTAGGTCTCGTCGAACGAGGTGCCCGCCCGCCCGTTCGCCGGAGGCACCGGGCTGGAGGCGGCGACGACCGGGGCGACTGCCAGGGCGGCCGCGGAGGCGAACAGCCCCCGCGTCACCTCGCGCCGGGTCGGTCTGCCCGTCCCGGCTCTGTCCGGCTGTCCGGCACCCGGCTCCGCGCCCACCGCCACCCCGCCGAATCCGACGACCATGCTCACTCCTCGTACGGTTCACCGTTCGCTGTCGGTACCGGTAACCGTCCGAGGGGCCGCCCGGTCACCACCGCGCCGCCATCCGGTGCACTCGAAGGCCGAAAAGACCTTCCCCGGAGAGGAGTTACCGCCCCGGGCCGGCACCCAGGTCGCCGCCGGCCACGGTCTGCAGGGCCGGGGCGAGCAGGCCGGCCCGGGGTTGCCTGAGGCCCGGCAGGCCGAAGTGGTGCGGGTCGGGCGCGGTGAGCGGGGCGTCCAGGGACAGGCCGGGGGCGAGGGCGCGCAGGTCGCTCGCGGGGGCGTCGACGCCGACGTGGTCGAAGTCGCCGCCGAGGACGTGCGGGAGCGGGGCGCGCAGGTCCAGGCCGGGCAGTCCGCCGCTGACCGGCAGCTGCGGCAGGGCCCGGTCGGGCAGGAGCCGGCCCTCGACGTAGCGCGGGCCCTCGGGGGCGCCGGGCGTCAGCAGCGGCAGCTCCATGCCGAGCTTGGGCACCTCCATGTCGAGGGACTTCCCGACGCCGTCCAGCGGTACCGGGACGGGGACCGTGCCCGCCGCGGCGGCGGGCGTGGCGGCGGCACCCACGGCCGCCACGGCGGCCACGACTCCCGTGACTGCGGCGGCGAGGGTTCCTCGGGTGGTCGGCTTCATGTCTGGTACGGGCCTTTCAGGAGGCGGGGCGAGGGACGTCCGTACCGGGTAACGAGCCGGAAAACGGCATCAATTCACAATTCGCCCGGGTGCAGCATTAGTCGGCTTGTCACTCGTCGGCTTGTCACTCGTCGGCTCGTCCTGACATCGGCTGGTCTTGACATCGGCTTGTCTGGAATACGGCTGGTCCTGTGGTCGGCTCGTCAGTCGGTCGGTTGATCGGCTCACGCCGCCGCCTCGGTCCCGGCGCCCGCGGTCCGGGCTGTCAGCCGCGCAGGCTGCGGGCCGGCAGCACGACGTGCGCGGCGGCCGTCAGGGTCTCCTCGGCCCCGGCGAAGTCCTTCAGCGCCTCGGGGGTGACGGGCCTGCCGGGCTCGCCCTCGGGCCACGGGCGGGTGGTGAACACCAGGTAGGCGTAGCCGCGTGCGCGGACCGCGGCGAGCCACTCCGGGGGCGCGGGGCACTGGGCGTTGAGCGGGGCCAGGTTGAGGACGGCCTGGCCGGCCTCGACGAGCAGGGTGACGGGCAGGCCGGGCCGGGCGGTGCCGTCGACGACGTCGCCGCCGACCGGCAGTCTGTTGTTGGCCAGCAGCGCCTCGATCGCGGCGGAGGTGGCCCCGGGTCCGCCCTCCGCGTCACCGAGGGAGTAGGCCAGCAGGTACGGCATGTCGCTGCCGTCAGGCGCCTCGCCGCTCCAGGCCAGCACGACGAGGGTGCCGAGGTCGGCGAGGCGGAAGGGGCGGGTTGCGCTTGGGGTTGAGGTCACCGCGCGACCCTATCGACGGGCCGCCCGGCGGCCGGGTACCCGCTCACCCGACCGGCGGACGCCCGCGGGGCTGCGCCACACGAACGAGGGACGGCCCGCGATGTCCCTCGAACGGCGTCCCTCGAACGGCCGCCGCGCGCTCCCCGTCGGTCGCCTCAGCCCTGCAAGGGCAGGCCGCCGAGGAGCGGGTTGTGCTGGTTGAGGCTGCCTGCCGCGCCCTTGACCGTGCTGAGCACGGAGTCCTTGTTCTCGGTGTCGAGCGCGTTCGACTGGTGCTGCAGCGGCATCGCCTGGTCCAGGCGCAGGGGACCCTTGGTGAGCGTGTTCACCGCGCCGTTGAGACTCGTGGGCGTGAGGTCGGCGGTGGTGTAGGCGAACGCGGGCGCGGCGACGCCGGCGAGAGCCACGGAACCGGCAACGACGGCGGCGGCCTTCAGGGACTTCATCGTGTTCCTTTCTTCGGCGACTTTCGGCGTGCCTAACGATGTCCCGGCGGCCCGGAAACCCCGCGTCCGGAAGACATATGAGATCACAGTCCGTGAGAAGCCCCGGTCAGGACGGGGGCAGCGGCAGCGGCGGGGTCGCCGTGAGGCCGGGCGTCGCCGCGTGTCCGGCGAGGTCGGGGGCGGGCAGCGTGCCGCCGAGGAGCAGCGCGGCGAGGTAGTCGACCACACCGGTCAGGACGGCGTCGGCGGCCGGGGCGACCTGGCCGGCGTCGCCGGAGGTGACGGCCTTGACCAGGTTGTCGATGGCGGTCCGCAGGGCCTTCAGCGCGTCCCCGGCCAGATCCTCGGCCGGGGCGGCGCCGAGCCCCTTGGCCTGGGCGGCCGCAGCGGCGGCCACGGCCGGCGCCGCCGGGACGCTCGGCAGGGCCGGGGTGGAGGGCAGGGCGGGGGCCGCGGCCGCCTCCGTGAGCCGGGCGATCGCCGCCTTCGCCGCGTCGGCGAGCCGGGCGGCCCGGTCGGGGGTCAGCTGACCGCGGTCCGCCTCGAGCACGGCGGTGAGCAGGGCGGTGACCGGTCCGAGCAGGGCGGTGAGACCGCCGAGCGACCTGGTCCGGCCGAGCAGCGCGTCGGCACCGGGTACGGGCGTCCGGGCGGTGGCACGGCCGCGCTCGTGGGCCGGGGCGGCGAGGGCCGCCGGGCCGGTGATCCCGGCCAGGAGGGCGGCGCAGAGCGCGGTGGACGCGAGACGCCGTGCGGGCAGGGCGCGCATGGGTGTTCCTTTCGGTGTGCGTCGGATCCTGCTGCCCACCGTGAAATCGCCCGTGCCGGCCCGCAACCGCTGGTCCGCCCGCCGAGGCCGGCCCGGAGAAGCCCGGACGCCCAGGAGCCGGGACGCCGAGAAGCCCAGGTGCCGAGAAGCCCGGACGCCGAAGAGCCCGTCGGCGGACGGCCGTGCAGACGCAGGTCGGCCGTCCGCTCGCGGGGTGCGCGGGCGGACGGCCGGCCGAAAGGGAACTGCAGCCGCGTCAGTCGTTGACGCAGGTGTTGCCGAACGCGGGGTTCAGCAGGCCGGTCAGGTTGATGGTGTTGCCGCAGAGGTTGATCGGCACGTGGATCGGAACCTGGATCACGTTGCCCGACAGCACGCCCGGGGAGTGAGCGGCGACGGCGTTCGCGCCGCTGTCGGCGGCAGCCACACCGGCGCCGCCGGCGACGGCCGCGACGGCGGCGGTGGACAGGACCAGGCCCTTCGCGATACGCGACATGGAGAAGTGCTCCTTGGGATCGAGACAAACATCCGGGCGGATGCCCAGCGCTGTGTCAACGCGCTGTACCGGCCCGGGTTGTGCCGCCAAAGGAGTGATCTCCGGGTGCCCGCCCTTCACCAATCCGACACACTTGACCGGTTTCGCCGGATTAGTACAGATACCGACTAGAGTTGCGCATCTCCCGATCACCCCGTATCGCCGTCCTCTCGCACTCCCCGGAAGGGCTGAGCCGGTCATGCGCAATCCCCTCGGCCCGCCGCTGCTGCGCCGCGCGTCGGTCGGCGCACTCGCCCTCGCCGCGCTCTGGGCACCGGGCACCGCACGGGCCGCCGCCCCGCCCGCCCCGCAGACCGCGCGCATCCCGTTCGCCGAGCGCTACCACGCGGTGCAGCACGGCGGGTTCGCCCGCGCGGCCAACACCTCCGTCAGCTGCCGCACCCCGGCCCACGACCCGGCCCACCCCTCGCCCGCCGCCCCGGCCGAGCCGCCCTGCCCGGCCGCCCGCGAGGGCCGAATCCCCGCGGTGAACGGGGACTTCGACATGTTCTACGTCGACGTCGACAGCGATCCCGACACGTACAACTCCTCCCGCGCCGAGCTCCGGCTGCCGGCCGGCGCCCGGGTGACGTACGCGCGACTGTACTGGGGTGGCAACCTGCTGGCCGGCGAGCAGAAGCCGGCGAGGGACGACGGACGGGTGCTGATCGCCGAACCCCACGGCGCCTACAAGGAGTTGCTCGCCGACACCGTGGTGGGTCACCGGGTGGCCGGCGGCGCGGACGCCTACCAGGCCTCGGCGGACGTCACCGCCCTGGTCCGGTCGAGCGGCTCCGGGCTGTGGACGGTCGGCCAGGTGGACGTGGCCAAGGGCAGGTCCGGGCCCGGTGCCTGGGGCGGCTGGACCCTGGTCGCGGCGTACGAGGACCCGGCGCAGCCCCGGCGCACGCTCGCCCTCTTCGACGGCTTCGACTCCCTCGACCGGGCGACCGAGGTTCGGCTGAACGGGCTACACCTCCCGCGTGGCGCCGGAGGCCAGGTGGGTCTCGTGGCCTACAACGGCGACCGGGGCGGCACCGGCGACTCGCTCACCTACGCCACCGCCGGCCACGTGCCCGTCCCCCTGGAGGACTCCGCCGACCCGGCCGACGACGTACTCAACTCCACGATCAACGAACCCGGCCCGGTACGCGCCCGGCGTGAGCCGGCGTACGTCAACACGCTCGGCTACGACTCGGATGTGTTCGATCTAGGTACTGGTCTCGCCCGGGGCGGTGACCAGCTGACCTTCCGTGTCGTTTCCCAGCGCGACGCGGCGTGGGCGGGCGCGCTCTTCGCCGCTGTGGACGCGCCGTAGTGCGGCGCGTTCCGGCCCGCAGTCCCGAGCGCCCCCCGTGAGCGAGGAAATCCGCGTATGCACCGATCAGCAACCGACCCTCGGCCGCGGGTCCTCCACCTGGCCCAACCCGTCGAGGGCGGGGTGGCCCGGGTCGTCCTGGACCTGACGAAGGCCCAGCTCACGGCCGGTCTGCGGGTCATGGTGGCCTGCCCCGGTGGTGAACTGGCCGAGCGCGCGCGGGACCTGGGCGCCGAGGTGCGCGGTTGGCGCGCCGACCGCTCGCCGGGCGCCGGTCTCCCGGACGAGGTACGACGGCTCGGCCGGCTGCTCGACGAGGTACGGCCCGCACTGGTGCACGCGCACAGCGCGAAGGCGGGCCTCGCCGGACGGCTCGCCGTGCGCGGCCGCGTCCCCACCGTGTTCCAGCCGCACGCCTGGTCCTTCGAGGCGGTCGGCGGCGCCACCGCCGCGCTGGCGCTGCGGTGGGAGCGGTGGGGCGCGCGCTGGGCGCACCGGGTGGTGTGCGTCAGCGAGGCCGAGCGGGCGACCGGCGTGCGCGCCGGGATCCGCGCCCGCTGCACCGTCGTACCGAACGGCGTCGACACCGGGCACTTCACCCCCGGCGGGCGGGGGCCGGACCAGCGGCCCGCGGGTGCTTCCGCAGCGGCTCCGCTGGTGGTCTGCGTCGGGCGGCTGTGCCGGCAGAAGGGCCAGGACGTGCTGCTGCGGGCCTGGCCCGAGGTGCTGCGCCGGGTGCCGGGCGCCCGGCTGGTGCTGGTCGGTGACGGCCCCGAGGAGACCGCGCTGCGCCGGCTCGCCCCGGCGTCCGTCGAGTTCGCGGGCGCCGTCGCGGATGTCCGCCCCTGGTACCGGGTCGCCGACCTGGTGGTGCTGCCCTCGCGCTGGGAGGGCATGGCGCTCGCCCCGCTGGAGGCGCTGGCCTGCGGGCGGCCGGTGCTGGTCACCGACGTCGACGGCGCCCGCGAGAGCCTGCCCCCCGGCCACGCGGCGCACTGCCTGGTCCCGCCGGGGCGGCCGGGCGCGCTGGCCGGGGCCGTCGCCGCGCTGCTCCTCGACCCGGAGCTGCGCGCGTCACTCGGCGACCAGGGGCGCCGGCACGTCCTGTCCACGCACGATGTGCGGCGCACGGCGGAGGCGGTCGCGGATCTCTACCGCGAACTCCTCGGCGGGCGGCCGCTGGTGTCCTTCGAGTGCAGGGAGTCCATCCACTCGTGACCGCGGAAAGCACCGTCCCCTCCCCCGGCACACAGCCCCGGGACCACGGACTCTCGCCTGTCTCGGTCCTGCCGCCGCGCACCGCCGGCGGCTTCCGGTTCCCGCTGCGCCGGCCGCCCGCCCGGCCCGCCTCCCCGGTGCCGCTGCTCGCCGCCGACCTGTGCGCCACGCTGCTCGGCGCGGCCGCGCTCGACGAGGCCGTCCGCCGGCCCGCCCTGGTCGGTGTGCTGCTGGCCGGGGCGATCCTGCTGCGCCCGCGGACCGCCCGGCGGATGACCGGGATCCTGGACGAACTCCCCGCCGTCTGCGGCCGGATCGTCGTCCTCTGGCTCGGGCTGGCCACGGTCGTCGCCGCCTGGGACCCGGACCGCGCGCTCTCCGTGCGCGTCCTGCTGCTCGGCTTCGCCCTGCACGCGGCGGCCGCCGCCGCGGGCCGCGGCCTGGTGCACTGGCGGCGCCGCGTCACCCTGCTGCGTCGGCCGCGCGCCGCCCTGGTCATCGGTCCGGCCGCCACCGCGCAGCGGGTCGCCGCCGCCGTGCTGCGCCACCCGGGCTGCGGAGTGCGCCCGGTCGGCGTGGTCGCCGAACACCCCGAGGGTCCGGCGGGCCTGCCCGTGCTGACCACCGGCGAGGAGGTCGAACGGGCCCTGATCCAGAACGGGGTCCGGGCCGTCCTCACCGTGCACCCGGCCGTCCGCACCGAACAGGGCCCGCTGCTGCGGGCGCTGGCCGAGTCGGGCTGCGTGGTGTGGGAGGTGGACGCGGACTCCCCGGCGTACGAGATGCGCGACCAGCTCGCCGGGTTCTCCTGCCGCCGCCTGGAGATGGGCTCGCGGCGGCGCGGCAGCGCCGGCAAGCGGGTGCTGGACATCGCCGTCTCCGGGGTGGCACTGCTGCTGGCCGGGCCGCTGCTGCTGGTCTGCGCGGCGGTGCTGCGGATCACCGACGGCCCCGGAGTCGTCTTCCGGCAGGAGCGGATCGGCAAGGACGGCCGGCCCTTCACGCTGCTGAAGCTGCGCACCCA
The DNA here is from genome assembly GCF_040680735.1 of Streptomyces sp. NPDC051987. Classification (NCBI taxonomy): domain Bacteria; kingdom Bacillati; phylum Actinomycetota; class Actinomycetes; order Kitasatosporales; family Streptomycetaceae; genus Streptomyces; species Streptomyces sp. NPDC051987. Next base: position 12,680 of record NZ_JBFAXI010000015.1, read on the forward strand.
CCGCCCGGTCGACGAGCACGAGGCCGCGACCCGCTGGAGCGTGGCCGGCGAGATCAAGATGAGCCGCTTCTGCCGCTTTCTGCGCCAGAGTTCGCTGGACGAGCTGCTCCAGCTGTGGAACGTGCTCTGGGGCGACATGAGCCTGGTCGGCCCGCGCCCCGAACGCCCCTACTTCGTGGGCCAGTTCAGCCAGACCTACCCGGGCTACGCGGCCCGCCACCGGATGCGCACCGGCATCACCGGCCTCGCCCAGATCAACGGGCTGCGCGGCGACACCTCCATCGAGGACCGGGCCCGCTTCGACAACGCCTACATCGACAACTGGTCGCTGTGGCAGGACGTCTGCATCCTGCTGCGCACGGCGGCCGCGCTCGTGCGCTCGACGGGGAGCTGAGGATGAGCTTCGCACTGTCGCCGGCCAGGCCGCTCAGGCTGCCGCCGGTGCTGGCCGCGGTAGCGGTCCTCGCGGTCCTCGCGCTGCCGCTCGCCCCGGGCGGCGAGGAAGGCGGCGCCGGTCCGGCGGACGCGGTGTCCGCCCTCGTGGTGCTGTACGCGGCGCTGCGCACGCTGCGGGAGCGGCGGCGGCCGCTGTCCGCCACGGCCGTGCTGGTGCTCGGCATCCCGGTGGTGGGGCTGGCCGTCGCGGCGATGGGCGCGGCCTCGCCGGGCGCCGGACTGACCGGCCTCGGCCGCTACCTCCAGGTCTTCGTCCTGGTCCCGGCCGCCGTCGTGCTGCTGGTCCGGGACCGCGCCGACCTCCGGCTGCTGGCCTGGTCGTTCGTCGGGCTCGCGCTCTGGCAGGGCGCGGTCGGCGTGCACCAGTACGTCACCGGGACCGGGGCGTCGTACCAGGGCGAGGAGATCCGCGCGGTCGGCACCTTCGGGCCGCAGGACGTGATGGGGATGGCCACCGTCGTCTCGTTCGGTCTGGTGTGCGCGCTCGGGCTGGCGCTGGGGCGCACGCCGGTACGGCAGCGGGTGGCGGCGGGCGCCTGCGCGCTCGGGCTGCTGCTGCCGCTGGCCGTGTCCTTCAGCCGGGGCGCCTGGATCGCGACGGCCGTCACCTGTGTGGTGCAGCTGGCCCTGGGCGGGCTGCGGCGGGCGCTCAGGGTGGCCGCGGTCGCGGTCGCGGCCGGGGTGGTGCTGGTGGGCGGCTTCGGGGTGGGTACGGCGATGCTCCAGGAGCGGCTCAGCAGCATCGGGCAGGTGGCCGACGCGCCGGACCAGTCGGTGGTCGACCGGTACACGCTGTGGGCGGCGGCGACGGGGATGTGGCGGGAGCACCCGGTGACCGGCGTCGGCCTGAAGAACTTCCCCGCCTACCGGGACGCGCACGCCTCGCTGGCGCTGTCCTCCGGGAGCGACACGGAGGGGGCGGGGGCGGCGTACCGGAAGCAGCCGCTGCTGTCGCCGCACGACATGTACCTGCTGGTCCTCAGTGAGCAGGGGCTGCTCGGACTGTCGGCGCTGGCGGGCAGTTGGCTGGCGCTGCTGGTGTGCGGGGTGCGCGGGTGGTGGCGGGTGCGTGCCGGTGACGGCCTGGACTGTGCGGTGGTGGGGTGCGGGCTGCTGGTCTGGCAGCTCGTGGACTTCGCGTACGCCGACATCGGGGGGCCGTCGACGGTTCTCACGGCGGTGGTGTTCGGGGCGGTTGCCTGGTGGGCGCTGGTGGGGGCGGAGCGTGCCGAGGAAGCCGCGGCGCTATGACGGTGACGCCTTCTCGGATGCCGGGAGTGGAAGGGCCGGATGCCGGCTGCGGGCCGGTGGGGGTTGACCGCGCCCACGCGGCGGAGCCGCACATGTCACCGCCCCGCGCCCCTGGGCATGGTGGCGAACCCGGCGTCGAGAACCCACCCCCCACGCGGGGATTCCTCGCCAGGGCCGCTCTCGGGACTGCTCTTTTCTCCGTGCTCGGGTCGCTGCTCGGGCTGGTCCGGGACCAGTCGCTGGCTCGGCTGTTCGGGGCCGGGCGGGACACCGACGCGTTCCTCGTGGCGTGGACGATTCCGGAGTTCGCCGCGACGCTGCTCATCGAGGACGGGCTGGCGTTCGCGCTCGTCCCCGCGTTCAGCCTGGCGCTCGCCCGCAGGGGGCAGGGGGCGCCCGGTGACCCCGTGCGCTCCCTCGTCGCCGGCACCCTGCCCAAGCTGGCGCTGGCCTTCGCCGGTGTCGGCGCCCTGCTGATCGGCGGGGCCCCGCAGCTCGTGGAGGTGCTCGCGCCCGGACTGCGGGATCCCGGGCTGGCCGTCGGCTGCACCCGGCTCACCGCCACCTGTGTGCTGACCTTCGGGCTGGCCGGGTACTGCAGTGCGGCGCTCCGCGCGCACCGGCGCTTCCTCGCGCCGGCCGCGATCTACGTCGCCTACAACGCCGGCATCATCACGGCGATGTTCGCGCTCGGCGGCCACTGGGGCGTGCGGTCGGCCGCGTTCGGGGTGGCGGCCGGGGGCGCGCTGATGGTCGCCGTGCAACTGCCCGCGCTGCTGCGGCAGCTGCGGCAGGGGCCGAAGGCGCGGGAGAGCGCGGCCGTGCCCGAGGAACGGCCGCTGAACGTGGCGCTGATGGCGACCGTGCTGCTGTTCGCGCTGTGCCGGCAGTCGCAGGTGCTGATCGAGCGGTTCCTCGCCTCGCACCTGCACTCCGGGGCCATCTCGCACCTGAACTACGCGCAGAAGGTCGCGCAGATCCCGATGACGATGTCGATGATGCTGTGCACGGTCACCTTCCCGGTGGTGGCGCGGGCCCTGGCCGAGGGCGACACCGAGCGGGCCCGCGACCGGGTGGAGCGGGACCTGTCGGTGGCCGCGAGCGTGGTGCTGCTCGGCACCGCCGTGGTCGTGGCCTGCGCGCCGCAGCTGATCCGGCTGCTGTTCCAGCGGGGGGCGTTCACCGCCGCGGACACGGCCGCCACGGCCGGGGTGATGCGCGTCTACGCGCTCGGGCTGCTCGGGCAGACCCTGGTCGGGGTGCTGGTCCGTTCCTACTTCTCGGCGGGCCGCGCCACCTGGTACCCGGTGGGCGCGATGGCCGCCGGGATCGTGGTGACCTCCTGGCTCGGCGCCCTGACCGTCGGCTCGTACGGCGTCACCGGGATCGCCGCCGCCAACGCCACCGGCATCACCGCCAGTGCCGTGCTGCTGCTGGCCGGAACGGGCCCGCGCAGCGTCCCGATCCGTACCCGGCGGGTGCTCGTCGAGCTGAGCCGCCCGGTCCGGGCGGCGGTCGCCGCGGCCGCGGTCGGCGTCTTCGTCGCCGCGCGCCCGGCGGATCCGTTCACCGGTCTGGCCGCCGGCGCCACGGCCGTCACCGTCGTCTTCGTCCTGCTCGGCTGGGCCCTGGACGCCCAGGGCTTCGCACCCGCACTCCGTTCCGTAGCCACCGTCACCCGAAGGCTCGCGCATGCCGTCTTCCATTGAGTCCGCTGAGTCCGCCCGGAAGGCCGAGAAGGCCCAGAAGGCCGGACGCGTCACCGGCCCGGTCCCCTGGGTCGCCATGTACCACTCCGTGGGCGACTGTTCCGACGATCCGTACCGCGTCACCGTCACCCCGGAGCGCCTGGACCAGCAGCTGGGCTGGCTGCGCCGGCGGGGCCTGCGCGGGGTGTCGGTGGCTGAGCTGCGCGCCGCGCGGGCCCGTGGCGAGGGGCGCCGGCTGGTGGGGCTGACCTTCGACGACGGGTACGCCGACTTCCTCGACCACGCCCTGCCGCTGCTCGAACGCTGGGGCTGCGGCGCCACCCTCTTCGTGCTGCCCGGCCGGCTCGGCGGCGACAACGCCTGGGACCCGCTCGGCCCGCGCAAGGCGCTGCTCACCGCGGACGGGATCCGGCGGGCGGCGAAGGGCGGGGTGGAGATCGGTTCGCACGGGCTCACCCACGTCGACCTGACGAAGGCCGACGAGGCGACCCTGCGGGCCGAGGTCGCCGACAGCCGGGCGCTGCTGGAGGAGCTGGTCCAGGCCCCCGTCGAGGGCTTCTGCTACCCCTACGGGACCGTGGACCGACGCGCCGTCGACGCCGTACGGGACGCCGGGTACGGGTACGCCTGCGCCATCGACCCCGGCCCGCTGGGCGGCCCGCACGCCCTCCCCCGAGTGCACGTCGGGCAGGGCGACAACGCCCCGCGCCTCTTCCTGAAGTACCGGCTGCACCGGCTGCGCCGCCGTCCGGTCGAGGGGCTGTGAATGAGGGCGCTGCATGTCATCACCGGCCTCGGGGTCGGCGGCGCGGAGCAGCAGCTGCGGCTGCTGCTGCGGCACCTGCCGGTCTCCTGCGACGTCGTCACGCTCACCAACCCGGGACCGGTCGCGCGCGGCCTCGCCGCGGACGGGGTGCGGGTGGTGCACCTCGGGATGGCCGGGAACCGGGACCTGTCCGCGCTGCCCCGGCTGGTCCGGCTGATCCGCCGGGGCCACTACGACCTCGTCCACACCCACCTCTACCGGGCCTGCCTCTACGGCCGGATCGCCGCCCGGCTGGCGGGCGTGCGGGCCGTCGTCGCCACCGAGCACTCGCTCGGCGACTCCCAGCTGGAGGGGCGTGAACTGAGCGCCGGGGTACGGGCGTTGTACCTGGCGGGCGAGCGGCTGGGGCGGTCCACCGTGGCCGTCTCGCCGACCGTCGCCGAACGGCTGCGTCGGTGGGGCGTGCCGGGGTCGCGGATCGAGGTGGTCCCGAACGGCATCGACCTGGAGCGGTTCCGCTTCGACCCGGCCCGGCGGCAGCGGGTGCGCGACCGCCTCGGCATCCCGCCGGACGCCTGGGTCGTCGGTGCCGTCGGGCGGCTCGCCCCCGGCAAACGGTTCGGCGTCCTGATCGCCGCCCTCGCAGGCCTCCCCGCCGACTGCAGGCTGCTGCTGGTGGGCGGCGGCCCGGAGGAGGACGCGCTGCGCCGCGCCGCCCGGGAGGCCGGGATCGCCGACCGGGTGCTGTTCGCCGGGGAGCGGCCCTACGCCTCCGAGCACTCGCACGACCCCGACCTGCCCGCCCTGACCTCCGCCATGGACGTGTTCGCCTCCCCCTCCGCCGAGGAGGCCTTCGGGCTCGCGGTCGTCGAGGCGCTGGCCGCCGGGCTGCCCGTGCTCTACAGCTCCTGCCCGGCCGTCGAGGACCTGCCGCCCGCCGCCGCCCCCGGCGCCCGCCGCGTCACCGGCGACGCCGACGCCTACGCCGCGGCGCTGGCCGCCGCCCGCGCCGCCGCCCGCGCCGCCGGACCCGGCCCGCGCGGCGCGCCGGACGCCGCCCGGCACTACAGCATCACCCGCAGCGCCGCCCAGCTCATGGACGTCTACGCGGCCGCACTCGCCACCACACCTCAGGGAGCCAGCACGCCATGACCGAGAACCCCGACCGAGCACCCCGCTCGTCGCGCCGCGCCGTCCCGCCCTGGTCGCTGCTGGCGGCCGGCGTCCTCACCGGCGGGCTGCTGGGCGGCGCCTACGGTGTGCTGACCCCGCCCAGCTACACCGCGACCGCGTACGTCATCGCGGTTCCCGCCGACAAGTCCGACACCGCCGCCGCGCAGGGCTTCGCGCAGGCCTACGGCCGGGTCGCCACCCAGCTCGCGGTGCTCGACGACGCCCAGATGTGGGCCGGGGTGCCGCTGCGGACGCTGCAGGACAGCGTGCGGACGGAGACCTCCCCGGACGCGCCGATGGTCGCCGTCTCGGCCACCTCACCGCACGCTCTGCAGGCCACCGACATGGCGAACGCGGTCGTCCGCTCGCTCGTCCAGCACGCCAACGGCACCAAGGGCGCCACCAACGTCGAACTGATCAGGTTCTCCCGGGCGCTGAAGCCGACCGCGCCGACCTCCGCGTCGACGAAGGTGACCGCTCTGGTGGGCGCGAGCGCGGGCGGGCTGCTCGGCGGCCTGGTGCTGCTGGTGCGGCCCCGGCGCCGCGTGGCGGAGTCCGCGGTGCAGGCCTCGGTGCCCGGTCCGGCCGTCGCCGCCGACGTTCGCGGACAGCTGTGACGGCGACGGCCCACCCCACGCTCGCCGCGTACCGCACCGACCTGGTCACCGACGAGGACGCCTTCGCCGCTCTCGGCCCGGCCTGGGGCCGCCTGTACCGGCGGTGCGGCACGGCCACCCCGTTCCAGAGCCACGCCTGGCTGCACTCCTGGTGGCGCTCGTACGGCATCCCCGGGCGGCTCCGCCTGGTCCTGGTGCGCCACGGCGGTGAGCTGGTCGGCGCGGCTCCGCTGATGCTGGTGCACCGGCCGCTGCCCACCCTGGTGCCGCTCGGCGGGGCGATCTCGGACTACGCGGACGTGCTGCTCGCCGACGCCGACGACGGCCGGGTGACGGGCGCGCTCACCCGGGAGCTGGCGGAGGCGGCCCGCACGGCACTGATCGACTTCCGCGAGGTGCGGCCCGGCAGCGCGGTCGAGCGGGTCTACGACCGCTGGCACGGACCGTGCCGGAAGGTGCCGGACTCGCTGTGCCTGGAGCTGCCGGCCGTGTCGATGGACGAGCTGGTCGGCCGGCTGCCCTCGAACAAGGCGCAGCGGGTCCGCGCCAAGCTGCGCAAGCTGGGTTCGCTCGGGGTGCGCCGGGACGTCGTGCCGCCCGACGGGGTGGACGCGGCGCTGCGCCGCCTGCTCGATCTGCACCGGCTCCAGTGGCAGGGGCGGAAGGTGACCGCCGAGCACCTCCAGTCCCGCTTCCAGGAACACCTGGTGCGCTCGGTGGGGCCGATGGTGCGGTCCGGGGACGCGGTGGTCACCGAGTTCCGGCTCGACGACGAGGTGGTCGCCGTCGACCTGACCCTGCTGTCGCCGAGCCTGGCCGGCGGATACCTGTACGGGGCGCATCCCCGATTGCGGGAGCGCAAGGCGGACGTGGCGGTGATGCTGCTGGACGCCTGCACCCAGCACACCGGCGCCGGTGAGCGGGGCGCGCTGAGCCTGCTGCGCGGCGACGAGCCGTACAAGCACCACTGGCGGCCCCGGCCGGTCGTCAACCAGCGGCTGCTGCTGGCCCGGCGGCGCACCGCCCCGCTGCTGACGGCGGCGCTGTGCGACGCCGCCGCCCGGCAGCGGATCAAGGAGGTGCGGCACCGGTGGAAGGAACGCAGGCAGGACTAGGGCGTGCGCGGCGTCCTCGACCACCAGTCGAGGCGGATGCAGAGCTTCCCGCCGAGCCAGTACTCGACCCAGGCGCCGAGGTCCATCGGAACGCAGCCGGCCCGGGGCGTGCCCGCCGGTTTCGGCGTCGGGCCCGGTGTCGTGGTGGGGGTCGGGGCCGGTTTCGGCGTCGGGCTCGTGGTCGCGGTGGGGCTCGGGACCGGCTTCTGGGTCGGGGCCGGGCTCGGAGTCGGACTCTGGGTCGGACTCTGCGTCGGCGCCATGGTGTCGGTGCGGCCGGAGAGGGCCTCGCGGTAGACGCGCGCCGAGAGCGGGTTGGCCGAGCACTGCCAGACACCGTGCGGGCAGTAGTCGGTCAGCGTGTTGTACAGCGGCTTGTGCTCGTCCATCCAGGCGAGCATCCGCCGCATGTACTCGGCGTTGTCACCGTTGCGGAAGAGACCCCATTCCGGATAGGAGACCGGTTTCCCGTGGGCCTTGGCGAAATCGACGTGCTGCTGAAGTCCGTAAGGCTCCCGCACCTGTTGGTCGAAGGAAATTCCGGTCGGCTGGTCGTACGAGTCCATGCCGATGATGTCGACCGTGTCGTCCCCGGGATAGCACTGCGTCCACGGTACGGCGTCGCGGCCCCGGCTCGGCGTGAAGTCGAACCGGAATTTCTGGCCCGGCACCGCCCGCATGGTGGTGACGATCCTTTTCCAGTACGTCTTCCAGGCCTCCGGGTCCGGCCCGCAACGATGGGTGTACGTAGTGCCGTTCATCTCCCAGCCGAGCACGATGACCGTGTCCGGCACCCGCAGCTCCACCAGCCGCTCGGCCAGCGCCCGGAAGTGGTGATCGAACTGCCCGGCCGCGCCCTGCCGCAGCAGCTCGCGGACCTCCCGGTCCCCGACGCCCTCCTCGTTGCGCTCCTGCATGGGCACGTTGAGGACGAGGGTGCGGTCGGCCTTCTGCCGTCGCCAGTGCGCCCAGACGTCCAGGAAGCCGGGGGCGCCCTCGATGTCGGACCAGCGGTTGCCGGGCAGATAGGTGTGCGCGACCTTGAGCTCGGTGCCGCCGAGCCAGCTGCTCAGCTGGGCCATCCGGGCGACACCGAGCGGGCCGGAGTCGAGGAACGCCCCGAAGGCCGGGGGCATCGCCCTGGCCGGTACGCCGACGGCCGGTCCGTGGGCGGCCGGGGCCGGCGTCGGCAGGGGTGCCGCCGATGCCGGGACGGACGTCGTGGGCGTCGGGGCGGCCGGCGCGCGGTCCGGGACGGCCGGCGCCGGTCGCGGGACGGTCTTCGTGGGGGTCGGAGCCGGTGGGTCGGTGACCCGCGCCGCCCCCGCACCCGCCGCGAATCCCGGGCCGGTCGCCAGGGTCGCCGAGGCGACGACGACGGCCGCCGTGACCACGGCCGGCCGATACCACCGGAGCCGCGTGCGCTGTCGCTGCCGTGGGGCCATGCCTGCTCCTTTCTCCACCAGTTCCCGCCCGTTCGCAGAATCCCTGAGGTAGTGCCAGTTACTGACACTCAGTCATATCAATATGAATTCCGCCAGTGCGGTTGCGGCTTTCGGGTGCCCCGAACGCCCGCACGGGTGAACCGACGCAAAGGAAAAGGTCCGTGTCGCTGCTAGACATCCGGGTCCCCGCGGTATTGCTGCGGATCGACCGGAATCCCTTTCACCACGGCACCTTGGGGGCCGTGCGCTCGCTCGGCAGAGCCGGTGTGGACGTCCACGTGGTCGCCGACTCCGCAGGAAGCCCGGTCCGCAAGTCCCGGTTCGTACGACAGCTGCATCCGCCGCCGGCGCCGGGCGCGTCGCCCGCCGAGATCGCCTCGGTGCTGCGCCGGGTGGCGGCGCGGATCGCCCGTCCGGCGGTGCTGATCCCGATGGACGACGCGAGCGCGATCGCGGCCGGCCGGCTCCGTGAGGACCTCACCCCCGCCTACCTGCTCCCGCACCAGCCCGGCGCCCTGCCCGAACGCGTCGCCGACAAGGCCGAGTTGGCCGAGGTGTGCGCGGCGGCCGGGATCCCGCACCCGGTGACCGAGGTCCCGGACAGCGCCGAGCGCGCCGCCTCCGCCGCCCGGCGGCTCGGACTGCCGCTGATCGCCAAGTGGAGCCGGCCCTGGCTGCTGCCGGCCGGGGCCGGGCTGCGCAGCACGGTCGTGGTGCGCTCGGCGCGGGAGGCGGGGGAGCTGTTCCTGCGCAGCGAGGAGGCCGGCAGCAGGCTGCTGCTCCAGGAGTTCCTGCCGCCGGGCCCGGACCGCGACTGGTTCTTCCACGGCTACGCCGACCGCACCGGGGCGGTGCGCTCGGGCGGCCCCGGCCGCAAGCAGCGGGCCTGGCCGCGCGGTGCCGGACTGACCGCGGTCGGCCTGTGGACGCCCAACCCGCAGGTCCAGGGGCTGGCCGAACGGCTCACCGGCGAACTGGGCTTCCGGGGCATCTTCGACCTGGACTTCCGGCGCTGCGGCAGCACCGGCCGCTACCACCTGCTCGACTTCAACCCCCGGCCGGGCGCCCAGTTCCGGCTCTTCACCGACAGCGCGGGCGTCGACGTGGTGCGCGCCCTGCACCTGGACCTGACCCACCGTCCGCTGCCGGACGGGATGCCGCTGGCCGGGCGGGCGTTCGTGGTGGAGAACTACGCGCCGCTCAGCGCGCTGCGCCCGGCGCCGCGCGGGCGGGAGCTGGCCTGGTCCGCGCCGGACGACCGGGGGCCGGGCCTCGCGATGTGGGCCCTGTGGGGCCGCCATGTGGCGGGCCGGCTCCTGAACCGCCTGCACGACACCGCCCCCGGCCGACCCGCCCGGCCGCACTCCCCCTCCCCCTCTTCCCCCTCCTCCGTGGTCCGCCAGGCCGGTGACGTCCGCCAGGCCGGTGAGGCCGCCGTGCCGGGCGCCCGGGGCGAGGAACGCACCGGGGTGGCGGGCCTGACCGCCGCACCCGGCCTCCCCACCCTCTCCGGTCAGCCCGACCGGTCCGACGACGAGAAAGCGAGCAGCTGCTGATGTACGACCTGCTGGTGGTGGGCGCGGGCCCGTACGGCCTGTCCATCGCCTCCCACGCCGCGGCCGCGGGCCTGACCGTGCGGGTCCTCGGCCGCCCGATGGCGTCCTGGCGCGACCACATGCCCCGCGGGATGTTCCTCAAGTCGGAGCCCTGGGCCTCCAACCTGTCGGATCCCGAGGCACGCTGGCGGCTGGACGTCTACTGTGCGGGGCGCGGTGTGACGGCCCGGCACGGGCAGCCGATCCCGCTGGACATGTTCGCCGAGTACGGCCTGTGGTTCGCCCGCAACGCCGCCCCGCCCGTCGACGAACGCATGGTCACCCGTGTCGCGCCGCGGGCCGGCGGCTTCGACGCGACGACGGAGGACGGCGAGGTCCTGCGCGGCCGGACGGTCGCGCTCGCCATCGGGGTGCTGCCGTTCGTCGAGATCCCCGCCGCCCTGCGCGGCCTCTCCCCCGACCTCGTCACGCACAGCAGCCACCACGCCGACCTCGACCGCTTCCGGGGCCGGGACGTCACGGTGATCGGCGGCGGCCAGGCGGCCCTGGAGACGGCCGCGATCCTCGCCGAACTGGGCAGCCGGGTCCGGGTGGTGGTGCGGGCGGACCAGCTGTTCTGGAACGATGTGCCGCCGCCCTGGCAGCGTCCCTGGTGGCAGTCGGTCCGCTCCCCGCACAGCGGGCTCGGCCCCGGCTGGCGCAACTGGTTCTACGCCGAGCGGCCGGGCCTGTACCGGCGGCTCGCGGAGCCGACCCGGGCCCGGATCGCGGCGACCGCCCTCGGGCCGGCCGGCGCCTGGTGGGTGCGGGAGCGGGTGGAGGCCGGGGTGGAGGTGCTGCTCGGCCGGGAGGTGACCGCGGCCCGCGCGACGGCGGACGGGGTACGCCTGGACCTGTCCGGCGCCGAGGGCCGCACGGGCACCCTGGAGACCGGCCACGTCATCGCCGCCACCGGGTTCAGGGCGACCCGGGACCGGCTCGGGCTGCTCGCGGGCGAGCTGCGCTCGACGCTGGTGACGGGGGCCGACGGGGCGCCGGAGGTGGGCCGGGACTTCGAGTCGTCCTACCCCGGGCTGTTCCTGGCCGGTCTGATCACGGCCGCGGGCTTCGGCCCGGCGATGCGCTTCGTGCACGGCGCCGGCTTCACCGCGGGCACGCTGGTGCGCGGGGTACGGCGGCGGCTGCGTTCGGGGCCGGCCGGCTGGGGCATCCCGGCGGGGCGCCGGGAGTCGGCACCGGATCCGGTCCGCACCTGACGAACGGGTGCCGGGCGGCCATCGCGTCCGGCACCCGCTCCCTGCCTACGGGCGGCGGGACGCGGCCCGACCGCGCCGGTACAGGATCGTCCCGCCCGCGATCAGCGCGGCGCTGGCGGCCGAGGTCGCGAGCATCGCCCCGGTCCCGGTGTGCGCGAGACTCGGCGGCACCCCGTGGTCGTGGCCACCGACGGGCGGCGCCGTCTGCCGCGGCGGGGTCGAGTGCTCCGGCGGCGTGGAGTGACCTGGCGGGGTCGTCCGGCCCGGCGGGGTGGGCTGACTCGGCGGAGTGTCGTGGCACGGAGGAGAGTTGTCGCCGCCGTACCCGGGCGGGGTCTCGTGCCCGTACCCGGGCGGGGTCTCGTGCCCGTATCCGGGCGGGGGCACCTCGCCGTAGGGCCCGGGGGTCTCGCGGGGGCCGGGCGGGCTGTCGACGCCGTACCCCGGGCCGCCGTAACCGGAGTTGCCGCGGCCCAGGTCGCCGTAGTGACCGAGGTCCCGGTGGTCCAGGTCGCCGTAGGCGGAATCGTGGTGGCCGGTGTCGCCGTAGGCCATGTCGTCATGGGCCAGGCCGCCGTACGGCGAGCCGTGGGTACGGACGTGCTGGTCCGGATGTGACGGGTTGGCACAGGAGTTGCCGAAGGCCGGGTTCAACGCGGCGGCGGCGTCGACCGAGTTGCCGCAGACGTTGACCGGCACGCTCACCGGGGCCTGGACGTTGTTGCCGGACAGGACGCCCGGCGAGCCTCCTCCGATCCCGGTCGCCTCCGAGTCGGCGAACGCGGGGCTGCCGTACAGGGACAGAATGCTCGTCGCAGCGGCGGCGGCGACCATTCCCCTGCTGAGGGTCTGTCGCAATCTCGTTGTCTTCCTGCTTGACGAAGTGGGAAAGCCGGCCTCGGAACGCGGATGCGGAGGATCGCCGGTCCGAGGCCGGCCCTGACCCAGCCGGTGGGGCTGAGGCGCTGCGTCCGTGGAGTCAGTCGTTGACGCAGGTGTTGCCGATGGCCGGGTTCAACGCGGCGGCGGCGGCGTCGAACGAGTTGCCGCAGACGTTGACCGGCACGTGGATCGGGATCTGGATCACGTTGCCGGAGAGGACGCCCGGGGAGGCGACGGCGGCACCGTGGGCATCGGCGTCCGCGAAGGCCGGGACGGCACCGCCCAGAGCCAGGATCGCGCCGGCGACGACAGCAGCGGTCTTCTTCATGAGTTTTCCCTTCTCTGCGGTCATGCCCGTGTGACGGCCGAAACCGAGCGAGCGCAGCTGGACGGCTCGCACCATGACCGGCAGGCTGTAGAACGAGGAATAGACGGCGAGGAAACTACGGAACGCGCGCCGCCCGCTAATTCACTCGATCGCCTCCGCGGAATTGACGCGACATCGGGGAAACGATTCTCCTGAAAGACGGCAGAGAATTGCCGGGAAAGCCGCTCGGGCGACGGCGCATGAGCACACGCCGTCGCCCGAGCGGACTTCACACCACCGGGGTCACCTGTTGGCGACGCCGTTCGCGGACAGGACCGCGATGTCGTCCACGATGTGCGACAGCGGCTCGTCGCCCTTGGCCTGGGTGGAGTTCTCGGCGCACTGCTGGTTCTGCGGCGCGGACAGGATGGGCACGTCCTGCAGGGCGCCGACGGCGGCGACGGCGCCGAGGATGCTCTGGGCGTTCGCCTTCGCGGGCAGGCCGACACAGAGCTTGTTGAGCGAGCCCCCCACCAGGGTGGCCTGGGGACTCATGTTGCCCTTGGTCACCGCGTTGCCGAACGCCTCGTGGGCGCCGTTACCACTCGCGGAGGTGGTGCCGTGGTCGTTGCCGGTGGCAAGCGCCTGGGGGGCTGCCGCCGCCGACACACCTACGACGGACGCGGCGACCGCCGCCGCGGCCATTGCCTTCTTCAGCATTTCCAGTTTCCTTTCCCGGCTTGCGCCAAGACGGACGTTCCTGCCCGGCATCAACCGCCCGCGCCCTGAATGGTTGCGGCAGGGCTCCGGTACGTCACCCGAACGGACCGACGGCCCGTCCGGAATTCCCGGGAACACCGGGCCACCGCCTAAACCGGGTATTACCGGGCCGTGGGCCATTGGAGTGAAGGGGAGCAACCAACCGGCGCACGGGGAGTTGACCAGAACGCTCCGGTGGACGGGGTGTCCGCAGAAGGGAATTGACAAGTGATCAAAAAGGTTCTGGCCACCGCCGCTGTCGCAGCCTCCGTCGTCGGAGTCTCGGCCGCGGCCGCCGCACCGGCCCTGGCCACCGGCAACGACCACGGCACCACGTCGGCCAGCGGCAACGGCGCGTTCCAGTCGTTCGGCAACTCGGCCACCTACGGCAACATGAGCCCCCAGATGGCGCTGATCCAGGGCTCCTTCAACAAGCCCTGCATCGGGCTGCCGGCGAAGCTGAACCTCCAGAGTCTGGCCGGTGTCGCGGCCGTCGGCGCCCTGCAGGACGTGCCGATCCTGTCCGCGCCGCAGAACCAGCAGTGCGTCGAGAACTCCACCCAGGCCAAGGGCGACGAGCCGCTGTCGCACATCCTGGACGACATCTCGGCCCTGTCCGCGAACGGCGTCAAGAACAGGTAGTCCGAAGCGCCTTCACCGGCGGGCCGCCGACTTCCCGGCGGCCCGCCGGTCCGCTGCGCGGCCCGTGTGCCCCCGTCCGGCGAGGCCTTCGTCGGCTGATCTGACCGCACTACGCCAATCGGGGCAAAAGCCGCAACCACCGGCATACTTTCGCAGTTGATGATCACGCAGCTCCTCCCCGGAGTCCGCCTTTCGAAAGGGAACCAACATGAAGAAGCTGTGGGCAACCGCGGCCGTCGCCGTCACCGTCGCCGGTTTCGCCGCCGCGGCCGCCCCTCAGGCCCTGGCCACCGGTAACGACAACGGCACCACGTCGGCCAGCGGCAACGGCGCCAAGTCGGAGTTCGGCAACTCGGCCACGTTCGGCGACATGAGCCCGCAGCTGTCGCTGGTCCAGGGTTCCCTGAACAAGCCCTGCATCGGGCTGCCGGCGAAGCTGAACATCCAGAGCCTGGTCGGTGCCGCGGCCGTCGGCGCCCTGCAGGACGTCCCGGTCCTCTCCGCGCCGCAGAACCAGCAGTGCGTCGAGAACTCCACCCAGGCCAAGGGCGACGAGCCGCTGTCGCACCTCGTGGACGACATCGCGGTCCTCTCCGCGAACGGCGCCGGCAACCGGTAGCCGACACGCTCCGCGGGCGGCGGGTCACCGGTTCCTCCGGTGGCCCGCCGCTCTGTGCTGCCCCGCGGTGGAGCGCCGTCGTCCCTGGCTCCGGGAAGGGGCGTCTCAGCCGGCGCTGCCTGCGGCACCCGCTTCCCGGATGGCCGCGGCCAGGTCGGCCACCTCCTTGTCCTCGGTCGCCCTCGCCAGGCCCTCGGCCCGGTCTCCGAGCTTCGTCAGGCCCGGTGCTCCCGGGATGTCGTAGTCGCCGCCCGCCAGCGCGTCCGCGAAGTACGCCGCCACCGCCGTCACCTGGAAGCGCGGGGAGGCCGTCCACACCGAGTCGTGCAGGGCGTCGGTCTCCATCTCGCCGGTGTTCTCGTGCGGGGTGCGGGTGTCGGGGTCCAGCCAGCGGACGGTGGCGGTGGCGAGGTGGCCCTCGGTGCCGGGGTTGGTGCGGACGGCGTAGAGGGCGGTGACCGTGTGGCCGGGGCCGACCTCGCCGCCGTCCACCCGGTCGTTGCGGAAGTCCCGGTCGGCGACCTTGCGGTCCCGGTAGCCGATCAGGTGGAACTCGGCGACGGTGTGCGGGTCGAAGGCCACCTGGGCCTTGGCGTCCCGGGCCACCAGGTCGATGTTCTCCGGGAGTTTGCGGCAGAAGACGTCGGCGGCCGCCTTGGTGTCGGCGACGTACACGGTGTGGCCGTCGCCCTTGTCGGCGAGGCGTTCCATGAGGGCGTCGCCGTAGTCACTGCCCACGCCCACCCCGAACAGGGTGATGCCGTACTCGCGGCGGGCGCCGTCGACGCGGTCGAGGATGGTGTCCGGATCGGTGTCGCCGTCGTTGGCGAGGCCGTCGGAGATGAGGACGACCCGGTTGGTGGCGTGCGCGCGCCGGCCCGCGACGGCGGTGGCGTAGCCGGTCTCGACGCCTTCGCCGAGGTTGGTGGAGGAGAGGGCGTCCAGGCCGTCGATCGCGTCGTGGATCTCGGCGCGGTGGCCGCCGAGCCGGGTCATCGACAGCACGGTCTCGGCGTGTTCGCTGAAGGTGACGAGGGCGACCGAGTCGTCGTCGCGCAGCCGGTCGGTCATCGTGTCCAGGGACTTCTTGGCGAGGTCGAGGCGGCCCGGCTCGCCCATGGAGCCGGAGACGTCGATGACGAAGGTGAGGGCGGCCGGGGGGCGTTCGCCGGAGTCGTCGGCGGGGCTGGTGGCCAGGCCGACGCGGACCAGCGACCAGTTCGGCCTGCTGGTGCGGGCGCCGTCGACGGTGACCGTGAAACCGTTGTGCTCGGGGGTGCGGTAGTCCTGGCGGAAGCTGTTGACGAATTCCTCGGGCCGGATGGTGGCGGGGTCGGGGCGGCCGCCGTCGGCGAGGGTGCGGCGGGCGTAGCCGTAGGAGGCGGTGTCGACGTCGAGGGCGAAGGTGGAGAGGTGGTCGGAGGACGGCGCGGTCTCGGCGCCCTGGGCCTGCGAGGGGGCGGGGGCGCGGTGGTAGTCGGGGCCGTTGTAGCGGTTGCCGCCGTCGCCCGAGCAGCCTGCCAGGAGCAGGGCGCCCGCGGTGGTGAGGGCGAGCAGTGCCCCCACGGTCTGGCGTCGGGTCCGGTGTCGGTTCATCGCGTGTGCCCCCTGTGCCGCTCGGAGTCGACTTCCTGACGTGTCGTCGACTGTGACGGCGCAGGGGACAGGAACGTGCGCCCCGGCACGTTGCGGATGGATCTCGAACCGGCCACGGACCAGGGGTGCCGAGGCCGGAGGGAGATCGTCCGGTGACCTAGGAGACGATGTCCTTGCGGGCGAAACCCCGGAAGGCCAGGGCGAACAGCACCAGGGCGTACGTTATGGAGACCGCGGTGCCCTGGATCATGCCGGACCACTCCAGGTGCGGCTGTACGGCGTCCGCCCAGGCGAACTGCCAGTGCGCGGGCAGGAAGTCACGCCAGTGCCCGAGGGCGGTGACCGCGTCCAGGACGTTGCCGACGATGGTCAGGCCGACCGCGCCGCCGACCGCGCCGAGCGGGGCGTCGGTCTTCGTGGAGAGCCAGAACGCGAGGCCCGCGGTGACCAGTTGGGACAGGAAGACGTACCCGACCACGACCAGGAGGCGCTGGGTGGCGGTGGTGGTGTCGAGTGTGCCGCCGGTGGGGATCTGCAGCGGGCCCCAGCCGTAGGCGGCGGTGCCGACGGCGAGGGCGACCAGGGGCAGCAGGATCATCGCGGCCAGGCTGAGGCCGAGCGAGACGACCAGCTTGGACCAGAGCAGGCGGGCCCTCGGCACCGGTGCGGCGAGCAGGTAGCGCAGGGAGGACCAGCCGGCCTCCGAGGCGACCGTGTCCCCGCAGAACAGGGCGACCGGGATGACCAGCAGGAAGCCCGCGGACACGAACAGGTTGACCGCGGCGAAGTTGGCGCCGGACGCGGTGGCCGTGTCCAGGAGGGTGACCTGGCCGTTCTCCCTGCCCGGCTGGCCGCCGACGGCGAACGCGATCAGCAGCACGAAGGGCAGGACGGCCAGGATCGCGCCCATCACCAGGGTGCGGCGCCGCTTGAGCTGGCGGACCAGCTCGACGCGGAGCGGCAGGGTGCGGCCCGCCCGGTAGCCGGAGGCGACCGCGGCGTTCTCGGTGAGCGGGCTCACGCGGAACCTCCGATCAGGGTCAGGAAGGCGTCTTCCAGACGGCGGTGCGGGCCGACCGACGCCACCGGCACGTCGAGCCGGACGAGTTCGGCGACCAGTTGCGGGGCGCTGCCGCCGGGGTCCAGGCGGACGAGCAGGCCGTCGTCCGTACTGGTCACGGTGGCCACGCCGGGCAGGGCGGCCACCTTCTCCACGAGCGGCTCGGCCACGGGGGTGCCGGTGCCGACGAGGAGGGTGTCGCCGGAGCCGATGATCTCGGCGACCGGCCCGGCCTGGACGAGCCGGCCGCGGTCCATCACCACCAGGTGGGTGCAGGACTGCTCGACCTCGGCGAGGAGATGGCTGGAGACGATCACCGTGCGGCCGGCGGCCGCGTAGCGGATCATCACCTCGCGCATCTCGCGGATCTGCGGCGGGTCGAGGCCGTTGGTGGGTTCGTCGAGGATGAGCAGGTCCGGCAGGCCGAGCATGGCCTGGGCGATGGCGAGCCGCTGGCGCATGCCCTGGGAGTACGTGCGGACCGCGCGGGCCAGCGCGTCGCCGAGGCCGGCGATCTCCAGGGCCTCGTCCAGGTGGGCGTCCTCGGGGGGACGCCCGGTGGCCTGCCAGTACAGTTCCAGGTTCTCCCGGCCGGAGAGGTGCGGCAGGAAGCCGGCGCCCTCCACGAAGGCGCCGACCCGGGAGAGGACGGGCGCGCCCGGACGGACGGCGTGGCCGAAGATCCTGACCTCACCGCCGTCCGGCTTGATCAGGCCCATCAGCATGCGCAGGGTGGTGGTCTTGCCCGCGCCGTTGGGGCCGAGGAGGCCGAGGACCTGGCCCTGCTCGACGCGGAAGGAGAGCTCCCGGACCGCGTACCGGTCGGTCGAGCGCGCGTAGCGCTTGCTCAGGTCCGTTATCTGCAGCGGGACGTCGGCCAGTTCGGCGGCCGGTGCCGGGCCCGCGGTGCGGCGGCGGCCGGTGAGCAGCAGGGCCAGAGCGGCCACCGCGCCGGCCAGCGGCAGCCACCACACCCAGGCGGGCAGCGGGGCGGCGGCCGTGTCCACCTGGGGTGCCGTCGGCACGCTCAGGGGGCCCTTGAGGGAGACGGTGTAGGTGGCGGGGGCGGCCGGGGAGGCATAGCCGAGGTCGGTGGAGGCGAGGACCAGGCGCAGCCGGTGGCCCTTCTGCACCTCGTGGTCGATGGCCGGGAGGGTGAGCGTGACGTCCTTGCCCGCCTTGGCTCCCTCGACGCGGACCGGGGCGACCAGCTGGGCGGGCAGCACCTGCTGGGTGCCGTCCGGGCCGACGTCGTACACCTTGCCGAAGAGGACGGCGTCGTCGCTGGTGGAGGTGAGGTGGACGGTGGCCGTGGGGGTGCCGGTGATCTGCACGGCGGCGGTCATCGGGGCCGAGTCGAAGCGGGCGTACTGGCCGGGGAAGTCCAGGGAGATGCCGACGCCGAGGGAGGAGAGCTGGGCGAGGCCGCCGGCGCCGCCGAGGCCGGGCAGCGCGGAGACGCCGGGCGGGCTGGCGCCGGCCGGGTTGGCGACGCGCTGGGTGCCGCCGTGCAGGGCGATGTCCTTCCGGTCGCTCTCCAGGCCGGGGTAGCTGTCGGCGGTCGCGCCGCGCAACTGGGCGGTGCCGTTGGTGGAGTCGACGCCTCCGGTGCGGGTGATCCGGAAGGCGGGCCCGGTGGCGGTGGCCTTGTCGCCCTTCAGATACCGGTCGAACCACGAGGTCACCCGGCCCTCGACCCGGCTGGTCTCCAGGTCGCCGCCGTCGTGGCCGCCGGCGATCCAGTCGACGTCGACGGGGGCGCCGTTGGCCTTGACGGCCTTCGCCGCGGCGTCGGACTGGGCGAGCGTGAAGAGCGAGTCGGTCTGCCCCTGGAAGAGCAGCGTCGGCACCTTGATGCGGCTGCCGACGGCCGACGGTGACCGTTCCTCAAGGAGCTTGACGGCCGCCGCGTCCGGTTTGCCCGACTCGGCGACCCGGTCGTACATCGCGCACAGCGCGGGCTCGAACTTCGCGCATCCGCCGCCGGTGTTGAAGAAGATGCCGGCCCACAGCTTCTTGAAGACGCCGTCCGGGAACAGGGCGTCCGCGAGGTTCCAGTACGTGATGGAGGGGGCGATGGCGTCGACGCGGTCGTCGTAGGCGGCGGTGAGGAGGGAGATCGCGCCGCCGTAGGAGCCGCCGGCCATGCCGACGCGCGGGTCGCCGGGCTTGTCGAGCTGGACCTGGGGCTGTTTCGCCAGCCAGTCGATGAGCTGGGAGACGTCGGCCACCTCGCCCTTGGGGTCGTTGAGGCCGATCTTCCCGGTGGACCTGCCGAAGCCGCGGGCGGACCAGGTGAGGACCGCGTAGCCGTCGCGGGCGAGGTCCTCGGCCTCGGCGCGCATGTCGTCCTTGCTGCCGCCGAAGCCGTGGGCGAGGAGGACCGCGGGGCGTCGGCCGGTGCCGGCGGCGGTGAAGAACGAGGTGTCGAGACGCACCCCGTCCACGGCCATGACCTTGTCGGTGCGGTGCACCGGGGACGGGGCGTCGGAGGCGACGGCCGTCCACGTGCCGGCGGCGCCGAGCACGACGACGGCGGCCGCGGCGGCCAGCAGCCGCCGCGGCCGCCGGAGCAGCGCTCGCGGGCCGGGGGGTCGAAGATCCATGCTCCAACGGTACGGGTATGGACTGACGTCCGACGCCGACGGTGGGGTGAACCCGGGGCCATCCCCGGGACGTACAGAGACGTCCACCCGTACTCCGCCCGCGGTACGGCTCCCCTCGATCCCGCCGCCACGGCGGCGGAATTCGGCGGTGCCGGAGCGGCCGGTGGGCGGGTGCGGGGCCGGTGGGGGCTGGGCGCGCAGTTCCTCCCCCAGCCTTCGGCCGGGGGTACCCCCAGCGCCCCTGAGGTCGGCCGACCGACCCGGCGTTCACAAGTCGGCGGCGTTCACGCAGACCGCTTACGCCTTGGTGTCGTCCGGGATGGAGACCAGCCAGTGGGTCTGCTTGCGGGGGCGGAGGTAGAAGGCCCAGTAGAGGGTGGCGGCGGCGGTGATGCCGCCGGTCCAGAGGAGGTAGGTCGTCTCCTGCTGGGTGAGGATGTAGCCGAGGACGGCGATGAGCAGGATCGGCATCGCGGGCCAGAGCGGCATCCGCCAGGCCGGGGTGTGCTGGTGGTGGGCGCGGCGGGAGAGCAGGGCGGCGACGGCGACGAGGAGGTACATGCCCGTCACCGAGACGCCCGTCACGCCGTACAGGGTGTCGAGGTTGACGAAGCAGAGGAGGGCGCCCGGGACGCCGACGGCGAGGGTGGCGACCCAGGGGGAGCCGAAGCGGCCCAGCCGGGAGAGGGCGCTGTTGACCGGGTTCGGCCACGCCTTGTCGCGGGCCGAGGCGAACAGGACGCGGGAGTTCTGGATGACCATGACGATGCCCGCGTTGATGATCGCGAGGGCCACGCAGAGGCTGACGAAGGTGCCGACCGCGGAGTTGGACCAGGCGGTGACCATGGAGCTGATGTCGCCACCGGTGAGGGCCTTGAGGTCGCTCGCGCCCATGGTGATCGCGGCCACCGGGACCAGGATGATCACCGTGGAGATCGCGAGGGTGGCGAGGACCGTACGGGCGACGTTGCGGCGCGGGTCCTCCAGTTCCTCGGAGAGGTAGACCGCCGTCGAGAAGCCCTGGGTGACGAAGAGGGCGATGGCGAGGCCGGAGACGACGAGCATGGCGGTGACGGTCGTGGTGTGACCGCCCGCGTCCGCGACCTGCATCGAGGTGAGGCTGCCCACGCCCCGGTGGCTGTGGGAGAAGCCCAGCACGGCGACCAGGCCCGCCGCGATGACCTCCAGGACCAGGAAGATGCCGGTGATCCAGGCGTTGGCGCGCAGGTCAAGGAGGCCCGCGAGGGTCGCGAGGAGCATCACGCCGGCGCCGGTCACGGCCGGGTCCAGGTGCACGATCGGGGCGAGGTAGTCGGCCGTGCCCATCGCGATCACCGGGGGCACGATCATCACGACGAGGAGGGAGAGGACGAAGACCAGCCAGCCGGCGAGACGGCCCGCCATCGTCGAGACCATCGCGTACTCGCCGCCCGCGCTGGGGATGAGGGTGCCCAGCTCGGAGTAGCAGAAGGCCACGGCGATACAGAGGAGGGAGCCGATGGCGATCGTGAGGGCGGTGGCGGTCCCCAGGGAGCCGAAGAGGTCGGGCACGACCACGAAGAGCGTGGAGGCCGGGGTGACGCAGGAGAGGGTGAGGAGGGTGCCGCCTACCACTCCGATGGAGCGCTTGAGCGTCTTGGGGCTGCCTGACGCCTCGGTGACGGCGTTCTCGACAGGGCGGAGCGTGTCGGTCATGCGGCGGTTCCGATCGGGTCGTGCGGATGCCTCCGGCGGTTGGGCTGCGCTGCATGGAACCCCGACGAAAACCATCGCGTCAATGGCTGTTTACCTTCGGATTCCGCACTCGTAAAGGGTTCGATGCCGCATCACTTTCTTAGGGAGGAACCCATTGGCGAGGCAATCATCAAGACAGATCGCTGCACGACCTTGCTTTTGAAGGTCATGAACGCAAAGGACTTAAGTCACCCGTTTCATCCCACGGAAACGGGAACCGAAGGTGAGTCGACGAAAAAAGTCGAGGCCGTCCGGTATCCGGACGGCCTCGACGGGGTAGAGCGGTGACGCTCAGTGGTTGCGCGGGAAGCCCAGGTCGACACCCGTAGGGGCGTCCGCCGGGTCGGGCCAGCGGGTGGTGACGACCTTGCCGCGGGTGTAGAAGTGCGTGCCGTCGTTGCCGTAGATGTGGTGGTCGCCGAAGAGGGAGTCCTTCCAGCCGCCGAAGCTGTGGTAGCCGACGGGGACCGGGATCGGGACGTTGACGCCGACCATGCCGGCCTCGATCTCCAGCTGGAAGCGGCGGGCCGCGCCGCCGTCCCGGGTGAAGATCGCGGTGCCGTTGCCGAAGGGGGAGGCGTTGATCAGCGCCACGCCCTCCTCGTAGGTGTCCACGCGCAGCACGCACAGGACCGGACCGAAGATCTCGTCCTGGTACGCCTTCGCGGTGGTCGGCACCTTGTCGAGCAGCGAGATGCCGATCCAGTGGCCGTCCTCGAAGCCCTCGACCGTGTAGCCGGTGCCGTCCAGGACGACCTCCGCGCCCTCGGCGGCGGCGCCGGAGACGTAGGAGGCCACCTTGTCGCGGTGGACGGCCGTGATGAGCGGGCCCATCTCGGACGTCGGGTCGTTGCCGGGGCCGATCTTGATCTTCTCGGCGCGCTCGCGGATCTTCGCCACCAGCTCGTCGCCGATCGCGCCCACGGCGACCACGGCGGAGATCGCCATGCAGCGCTCGCCCGCCGAACCGTAGGCCGCGGAGACGGCCGCGTCGGCCGCCGCGTCCAGGTCGGCGTCCGGGAGCACCAGCATGTGGTTCTTGGCGCCGCCGAGGGCCTGGACGCGCTTGTGGTTGGCGGAGGCGGTGGTGTGGATGTACCGGGCGATCGGCGTCGAGCCGACGAAGGACACCGCCTTGACGTCCGGATGCTCAAGGAGCCGGTCCACGGCCACCTTGTCGCCGTGCACGACGTTGAAGACACCGTCGGGCAGACCGGCCTCGGCCAGCAGCTCGGCCAGCTTGATCGAGGCCGAGGGGTCCTTCTCGGACGGCTTGAGGACGAACGTGTTGCCGGTCGCGATGGCGATCGGGAACATCCACATCGGGACCATCGCCGGGAAGTTGAACGGCGTGATGCCCGCGACGACGCCGAGCGGCTGGCGGATCGAGGAGACGTCGACCCGGCTGGCGACCTGTGTGGACAGCTCGCCCTTCAGCTGCACGCTGATACCGCACGCCAGGTCCACGATCTCCAGACCGCGCGCGACCTCGCCGAGCGCGTCGGAGTGCACCTTGCCGTGCTCGGCGGTGATCAGCTCGGCGATCGCGTCCCGGTTGGCGTCGAGCAGGGCACGGAACTTGAACAGGATCTCCGTGCGCTTGGCCAGCGACGACTGGCCCCAGCTCAGATACGCGTCCTTGGCGGCGGCGACCGCGGCGTCCACCTCGTCGACCGAGGCGAAGGCGACCTTCGTGGTGACCGCGCCGGTGGCCGGGTCGGTGACCGGACCGTAGGTGCCCGACGTGCCGTCGACGGACTTGCCGCCGATCCAGTGGTTGACGATCTTCGTCATGACCGGTTACTCCTTCACAGATGGCGGCGTCGGGTCGAGACGTGCCGTTCGTACAGCTCACGTGCCTTGACCGCGGCGGATCGGGTCGCGGTCTCGGCCACAGGTACATCCCACCAGGCCTGCGCCGGAGGCGGGCCCGACACAGTGTCGGCCGTTTCGGTCTCCACGTAGACACATGTGGGAGTGTCGGCGGCCCGCGCCTCGGCGAGCGCCGCGCGCAGGTCCCGGACAGTCTTCGCGCGCAGGACGCGCATGCCGAGGCTGGCCGCGTTGGCGGCGAGGTCGACGGGGAGCGGGGCGCCCGTGAGGGTGCCGTCCTGGGAGGGGAAGCGGTAGGCGGTGCCGAACCGCTCGCCGCCCACCGACTCCGACAGCCCGCCGATGGAGGCGTAGCCGTGGTTCTGCACCAGCAGCACCTTGATGGCGATGCCCTCCTGCACGGCGGTGACGATCTCGGTCGGCATCATCAGATACGTGCCGTCGCCGACCAGCGCCCACACGTTCCGCTCCGGCGCCGCGAGTTTCACCCCGATGGCGGCCGGTATCTCGTAGCCCATGCAGGAGTAGCCGTACTCCAGGTGGTACTGGTCGTGCGAGCGCGCCCGCCAGAGCCGGTGCAGGTCGCCGGGGAGGGAACCGGCCGCGTTGATCAGTACGTCCGTCTCGTCGACGAGCGCGTCCAGGGCGCCGAGGACCTGCGGCTGGGTCGGCCGGACGTCCGGTTCGTCGGCCTCGTAGCAGGCGTCGACGCGCTGCTCCCAGCGCTCCTTGTCCTCGGTGTACTCGGTGACGTAGGAGTCGGCGGTCCGGTGACCGTCCAGGGCCTTGGTCAGCTCGGCCAGAGCGCTGCGGGCGTCGGCGACCAGCGGCAGGCCGGCCAGCTTGTGGCTGTCGTAGGGGGCGATGTTGAGGTTGAGGAAGCGGACGCCGGGGTTCTCGAAGAGGGTGCCGGAGGCCGTGGTGAAGTCGGTGTAACGGGTGCCGACGCCGATCACCAGGTCGGCGGTGCGGGCGAGTTCGTCGGCGGCGGCGGTGCCTGTGTGGCCGACCCCGCCGACGTCCTGCGGGTGGTCCCAGCGCAGCGATCCCTTGCCGGCCTGAGTGGACGCGACCGGGATGCGGGTGGCCGCGGCGAACTCGGCGAGGACGGCCTCGGCGCGGCTGTGGTGGACCCCGCCGCCGGCGATGATCATGGGCCGGCGTGCGTCCCTGATCGCCGTCACGGCCGTGGCGAGTTCTGCGGGGTCTGCGGCCGGCCGCCGTACGGTCCACACCCGTTCGGCGAAGAACTCCTCCGGCCAGTCGTACGCCTCCGCCTGCACGTCCTGCGGGAGGGCGAGGGTGACCGCGCCGGTCTCGACGGGGTCGGTGAGGACCCGCATCGCGGCGAGAGCCGAGGGGATCAGCTGCTCGGGACGGTTGATCCGGTCGAAGAACTTCGACACCGGGCGCAGGCAGTCGTTCACCGACACGTCGGCCGCGTACGGGACTTCGAGCTGCTGGAGGACCGGGTCGGCGGGGCGGGTGGCGAAGACGTCGCCGGGCAGGAGCAGGACCGGGAGGTGGTTGATCGTGGCGAGGGCGGCGCCAGTGACCAGGTTGGTGGCGCCCGGACCGATGGACGTCGTCACGGCGTGCGTGGCGAGACGGTTCGACTGACGCGCGTAGCCGACCGCCGCGTGCACCATGGCCTGCTCGTTGCGGCCCTGGTGGTACGGCATGTCGTCCGCGTGCTCCAGGAGCGCCTGGCCGAGCCCGGCCACGTTGCCGTGGCCGAAGATCCCCCAGGTGGCGCCGATCAGGCGGCGGCGCTCGCCGTCCCGCTCGGTGAACTGGACGGCGAGGAAGCGGACAAGCGCTTGCGCGACGGTCAACCGAATCGTCATCGGTAACCCTCCGTATGGTCCGGGTGGAAGCAGATCCGCCACTCCCGCGTCGCACCGGGCCCCGCCATGACGTTCAGGTAGTACATGTCGTGCCCGGGCTGCGCGATCGACGGGCCGTGCCATCCGTCGGGAACGAGCACGGCGTCGCCGGAGCGGACCTCGGCGAGGACGTCCGTACCGCCCTCACGGGAGGGGAATACGCGCTGGTACCCGATACCGTTCGGTCCGTCGATCTCGAAGTAGTAGATCTCCTCCAGCTCCGACTCCTCGCCGGGCCGGTGCTCGTCGTGCTTGTGCGGCGGGTAGGAGGACCAGTTGCCACCGGGCGTGAGCACTTCGACGGCGATCAGCTTGTCGCACTCGAAGGCGGACGCGGAGGCGAAGTTGCGCACCTGGCGGGCGCTGGTGCCGCTGCCGCGGTCTTCGACGGGGACCTCCGGCGCGGGGCCGTAGCGGGCGGGGAGTCGTCGCTCGCACTTCGCTCCTGCCAGGGCGAAGCGGCCTCCCGCGCCGGAGGCGATCTGGACCTGGGCGTCCCGGGGCACGTACGCGAAGTCGGAGACTCCGCTGAACACGCTTTCCCGGCCCAGGATCTGGAACTCGTTTCCCTCTGTGCGCACCGTACAACCGCCCTGCAGCGGAAGCACGATCCACTCGCTGTCCCCGGTGGTGAACAAATGCGTTCCCCCTGGGGCCAGTTCGACGATCCTGAGGCTGCTGTGCGCCCAACCGGCCCGCTTGGGGTCGATGTCGAGCGCGTACTGGGCGTTCGCGGTCGAACCCTTGGTCAGGTGCAGGTCGTTGGTCGTCATCTTCTCGCCCTCACAGGAGTCCGACGGCGGTGTCCACGGCGGCGGCCACGTCGCCGTCCGCCGGGTACAGCAGCGAGCGGCCGACCACCAGGCCGCGCACGGTGGGGAGTTGCAGGGCGCTGCGCCACTTCTCGTAGGCGCCGTCCTGGTCGTCACCCACCTCGCCGCCCAGGAGCACGGCGGGGAGGGTGGACGTCTCCATGACCTCGGCCATGTCGTCGGGGTTGTCGGTGACCGGCACCTTCAGCCAGGTGTAGGCCGAACTGCCGCCGAGGCCCGAGGCGATGGCGATGGACCTGGTGACCGCCTCCGGGGACAGGTCGTTGACGACCTTGCCCTCCGGGGTGCGGCGGCTGATGAACGGCTCGACGAAGACCGGGAGCCGGCGCGCGGCCATGTCGTCGATGGCGCGGGCGGTGGACTCCAGGGTGGTCAGCGAGCCCGGGTCGTCGTAGTCGATGCGCAGGAGCAGTTTGCCGGCGTCGAACCCGAGGCGCTGTATGTCCTCGGCGCGGTGGCCGGTGAACCGGTCGTCGAGCTCGAAGGAGGCGCCCTGGAGTCCGCCGCGGTTCATCGAGCCCATGACGACCTTGCCGTCGAGGGCGCCGAGCAGGAGCAGGTCGTCCAGGATGTCGGCGGTGGCGAGGACGCCGTCGACGCCGGGCCGGGACAGCGCCAGGCAGAGCCGCTCCAGCAGCTCGGCCCGGTTGGCCATGGCGAGCTTGCGGCCGCCCACGCCGAGCGCGCCGCGGGCCGGGTGGTCGGCGGCGACGATCATCAGCTTGCCGTCCTCGTCGAGGAGCGGGCGGCGAGAGCGCCGGGCGGCCGCCTCGGCGATGGCCTCGGGGTGGTGGGTGCGGGTGTGGACGAGGGCGGAGATGTCCACCTTCACCTGCGGACCGGGAACGCCCGCGCCGCCTTCGTGGTGCGCGCCCGTGACGCGGCCCGCCCTCACAGCACCGCTCCGGCGGCGAGCGCGGCGTCGATCTCTTCGCGGGTCGGCATCGCGGAGGAGCACTCCAGGCGGGAGGCGACGATCGCGCCGGCCGCGTTGGCGTGCCGCATGATCTTCTCCAGGTCCCAGCCTTCGAGGAGGCCGTGGCAGAGGGAGCCGCCGAAGGCGTCGCCGGCGCCGAGGCCGTTCAGGACGTTCACCGGCAGCGGCGGGACCTCGGCCGAGTCGCCGTCGCGGCTGACGGCGAGGACCCCCTTGGGTCCCTGCTTGACCACGGCGATCTCCACACCCGCGTCGAGGAGGGCCTGGGCGGCGGCCCGCGGCTCGCGCACGCCGGTCGCCACCTCCACCTCGTCGAGGTTGCCGACGGCGACGGTGGTGTGCTTGAGCGCCTCGGCGTAGAAGGGCCGGGCGGCGTCCGGCCCGCGGCGGGAGCCGTTGGCGTCACCGCTCCAGAACATCGGGCGCCAGTCGAGGTCGAAGACGGTCGTGCCCGCCTTGGCGCGGTGGGCGAGGGCCGCGAGGGTCGCCGTGCGGCTGGGCTCCTCGCTCAGGCCGGTGCCGGTGATCCAGAAGATCCGGGCGTCGCGGACGGCGTCGAGGTCCAGCTCGTGGGCGTCGATCTCCAGGTCCGGGGCCTTCGGCTGCCGGTAGAAGTAGAGCGGGAAGTCATCCGGCGGGAAGATCTCGCAGAACGTGACGGGGGTGTTCAGGCCGGGGACCGCGGTGACCCAGCGGTCGTCCACGCCGAAGCCCCGGAGGGCCTCGTGCAGGTAGGCGCCGAAGGCGTCCTCGCCGGTGCGGGTGATGACGGCGGTGCGCCGGCCGAGGCGGGCGGCGGCCACCGCCACGTTCGTCGCCGACCCGCCGAGGAACTTGCCGAAGGACGACACCTGGGCGAGCGGGACTCCGGTCTGGAGCGGATAGAGATCCACCCCGATCCGCCCCATGGTGATCAGGTCGTACGCCATCGGCTTCCCTTCGTCGTGGCTCTCCCGTGGTTTGTAGTCCGGGACCGGAGGTCGTGTCAATGGTTTGTCCGGACATTCGGACGAGAGTTGGGCCATGTGTCTGCGTCAGCCGTGTCACAAACACCCCCGTTGTGTCACACATGTCACGCATACGCGGGTTCTCGGTCACACCCGGTCGACAGGCACTTGCCCACGGTCACTCTCCGTCGTTCACCGGGCACAGGCTTTGTGATCGCCAGCGCAGCGTCCGGCTCCCCCGACGACCGCCTCCGGTCGGCCCCGCGGCGCGCGCAGGGAGGTGCATCTCATGACCGACCGAAGGCTCTGGTCCTACAAGGAGATCGCGGCGCACATCCGGGTGCAGCCGGACACCGTCCGCTCCTACCGCAAGCACGGACTGCTCCCGCCGCCGGACCACGTCGAGGGCGGCAAGCCCTACTGGTACGCCGACACGGTCCGGGCCTGGGTCGCCTCCCGGCCCGGCAACCGGGGACGCAGAGACCTCTGAGCCCCCTTCCCGGCGCGGGACGCCCCGCCTGCCGAGGGCGGGACACACCTGTGTCAGGCCCACGGCTCGATGACCGTCACCCCCGCGGCCGGGGCCCCGCCCATCGCCGCCAGGGCCGCCGGGGCCGCGTCCAGGGTGATCGCCGAGGTGACCAGGAGGTCGGGGCGGAGGGTGCCGGCGCGGACCAGTTCGAGCATGGCGGGGTAGGTGTGGGCCGCCATGCCGTGGCTGCCGAGGAGCTCCAGCTCCAGGGCGATCGCGCGGGCCAGCGGCACGGGGGTGTTCCCGTCCGGGGAGGGCAGCAGGCCCACCTGGACGTGCCGGCCGCGCCGGCGCAGGGAGTTGACCGAGGCGGCCGAGGTGGCCGGTGAGCCCAGGGCGTCCAGGGAGAGGTGGGCGCCGCCGGCGGTCAGGTCGCGGACCGTCGCCGCGGGGTCCTCGTCGTCCGCCGCGTTCACACCGTGGGCCGCGCCGAACTTCTTCGCCAGGTCCAGGGCCTGGGGCGACACGTCGACCGCCACCACGCGCGCCCCCGACGCCGCGGCGATCATCACCGCCGACAGACCCACGCCGCCGCAGCCGTACACCGCCGCCCACTCCCCCGCCGCGACCCTGCCCTGCTGCACCACCGCGCGGAACGCGGTGGCGAAGCGGCAGCCCAGGGAGGCGGCGGTGGCGTACGACATGTCGTCCGGGATCGCCACCAGGTTCACGTCGGCGTGGTCCAGCGCCACGTACTGGGCGAAGGAGCCCCAGTGCGTGAAGCCGGGCTGGGTCTGGCGTTCGCAGACCTGCTGGTCGCCGGCCGCGCAGGACGGGCAGCTGCCGCAGGCACAGACGAAGGGGACGGTGACCCGGTCGCCGGGGTGCCAGGCGGTCACCCGGGCGCCGACCTCCTCCACGACCCCGGCCAGCTCGTGGCCGGGGACGTGCGGGAGGGTGACGTCCGGGTCGTGACCCTGCCAGCCGTGCCAGTCGCTCCGGCAGAGGCCGGTGGCCTCCACGCGGACGACCACTCCGTGGGGGGCCGGGCGGGGGTCGGGGACCTCCCGTACCTCGGCGGGGGTGGCGTAGTGGTCGAAGACGACGGCTCGCATCGCGCGTGCTCCTTTCGGGGGGGCTGCGGGGGCTGCGCGAAGGCTAAGCGCCGCGGGAGTCCCGGTGCAGCGCCGGTTCCGGCTCGTCGTGGCCGGTCGCGCAGTTCCTCCCCCCGGCCTTCGGCCGGGGGCACCCCCAGCGCCCCTTTGAGGGCGCGTTCGGCTCAGTGCGTTGCGGCAAAGGGAGTCCCTGTTCGATGAGAAGGGGCTTCTTCAAGTGCGGGGCATGATCGCGACGGGGTAGGGGCAGGCAGCCGCGTTGTCCGTCAGAGCGGCGCACGACCTCGACGCGCACCCCGTGACGGGCGAACGCCTCGGCCAGGGCCGGGCCCTGGTAGGCGCTGTCGACCCACACCAGTTGCAGCAGCCGGCCCGGCTGGTCCATGAACGTCTCCAGCAGTGCGAGGGCGGCCTTGGAGTCGTGCACATCGGCCGTGGTCACGGTCACCTCCAGGAGCAGGCCCTCGGTGTCGGTCAGGATGTGACGCTTGCGCCCGTCACGTGACTTGCCGCCGTCGTATCCGCGACGCTCCTCGCCGACGGTCTCGGAGGCGTCCACCGACTGACTGTCGATGACTCCCGCACTGGGCTCAGTGTTGCGGCCGACGCGTTCCCTCGCCGTGCGGCGCAGGCGTTCGTGCAGTTCACGCACGTAGCCGCAGGCCCGCCAGCGGCGGAAGAAGTCGTAGATCGCCCGCCAGTACGGGAAGCCGACCGGCAGAGCCGTCCACTGCACGCCGTTGTCGACCAGATATGACAATGCCCGGCCATTGCTACGCTCCTCGGTCTGAAGCGGCGCTGCGCGTAGCGTCAGCCGGTGCAGGGAGCGGTGGTGGGCGCCGGACGACCGCATAGCCCATCCCAGCAGCATCCCGGTGAACAGTGCTGTCACGTGGCCGACAGGAGTGACCCCCAGCGTGGTCAGGCCGCTCGTGATGTGCGGTGCACGCACCACGAGCGCGGCGAACGCGGTCCATCGGTGCCACCGCCTGGCCCCCGCTACCACCACGGCGGCCAGGCCCGAGACGATCACGTAGGACGGGCCGACGTCCAACATCACACGCAGCGCCGGGTCTGCCTGGCCTCCCGCGATCCGTGCGGCCAGCAGCCCTTCGCTCACCAGTGTGCCGAGGACCTGGCCGGCCGCGACCAGCGCGAGCGTCCGCATGTTGCCGAACCGGATGACGAGAAACGCCAGCATGGCCCCGGCGAAGGCAATGCCGCGCAGACTGGCCCAGGGATCGGCGCCGAACAGGAAGGCGGAGGTGATGAGCGCCTCCACAGGATGATCTCCCAAATTGGCCAGGTTGGTCGACGCCCAGGCGTTCACCGCTTGATCACCGCCGTATGTCAGGGACGACACGGTGGCGAGCAGGGCGAAGCCCCAGGGAACAGGGGAAAGCCAGCGGCGGGCGGGAGTCCGGGAGAGATCCATGCGGCCGACCCTGGCAGAGGGTGCCCGTCCTGCGGATCTGGCCACGGAATGACCGCCTGATCTCTGTCTCCGGACAGAGGCGGATGGTCCCTCCACCCGGTTAGGGTCGAATGCATGCGCATGATGATGAGGCATGATGCGGCACCCCGTGCCAGGAGGCTGACGCCACATCAGCTGGTCGCGCTGGACGTGCTTTTGGCCGTGGTCCTGATGGCGTCGAACGTCTTGTGGTGGACGCTTGGCACGCATCGCACAGGCTGGCCGGCCTGGCAGACCGTGCTGACGGGCTCGTTGGGCATGGCCGTCGCCTTGCGTCGACTGCTGCCACTGCCTGCGCTGGCAGTGGGGTCGGTGGTGATGGCCACCGACGGCGCGCTCAGCCTGACGGGGGTGCTGGCGACTGCCTTGCTGGTATACGGGGTGGCAGCCGCCCGACCCGTGCGTGTCGCCGCCTACGCGTGCATGGTGGCAGGCGCAGCACAACTCGCCTTGATGATCCCCATGCAGGACATCACAGGGCACGACTACTGGGGGTGGCCGGGGATGACCCAGAGCCTCATCGTCGAGGCCGCCGCCTGGGCGATCGGATGGTCCACCAGACAGGGCCGTGCCTACACCCGGGGCCTGGTCGAGCAGGCCGAGGAGCGGGCACAACTCCTCCTCGTCGAGGAACGCATGCGCATCGCCCGGGAGTTGCACGATGTCGTCGCGCACAGCCTGAGCATCGTCGCGGTCCAGGCGGGCGTCGGCCACCACGTCATCGGCAGCCGGCCCGACGAGGCCGCGAAGTCCCTCTCCGCGATCGAGACGACGAGCAGGCAAGCCCTGGGAGAGCTGCGTTCACTGCTGGGTGTCCTGCGCGATGACGACGGCGCCGAGTGGCTGCCCGGCGGCCTGGACGACCTCACCACGCTCCTCGAGCAGATCCGACGGGCCGGTGTCCAGGTCGATTTGACGATCAGCGGTCACCCGGACACCCTGCCCCGAGGCGTGGACCGCGCCGCCTACCGCATCGTGCAGGAAGCACTGACCAATGTCGTCAAGCATGCCCACACCGGCCACGCCCGGGCCACGGTCGCCTACGCGCCGGGCGAGGTCGCTCTCACAGTCGTCGATGCCGGAGTCGGCCGCAGCACATCCATCCCCATCACCGAGGGCCACGGCCTGACCGGCATGAAGGAACGCGCCGCCCTCTACGGCGGCGAGGTCCACGCAGGCCCGCTCTCGCCACACGGCTTTCGCGTCACCGCCCGGCTGCCGTACGCCACGGATGAGCGCACAGCTCAGTTCCCCGTGGGCGCCCACCTGGAGGGCGCATGACAGTGCGGGTCGTCGTGGTGGACGACGAGACACTGGTGCGCGCCGGGTTCCGTGTGCTGCTCGAGTCGGAAAACGATCTCCAGGTCGTCGGAGAGGCCGCCGACGGGACCGAGGCGGTCAGGGTGATCCGCGAACTGCGCCCCGATGTGGCCCTGATGGACATCCGGATGCCCGGGCTCAACGGCATCGAGGCCATCCGCACGCTGTTCGGCAGCCCGTCCCCGGTGCCCGTCCACGTCCTGGTGCTCACCACCTTCGACCTGGACGAGTACGTCTTCGAAGCGCTCCGCGCAGGCGCCGCGGGCTTCCTCCTCAAGGACACTCCACCCGCACGCCTGATCGACGCCGTGCGGGTGATCGCCACCGGGGAGTCGCTGCTGTCCCCCGGCGTCACCCGCAGGCTCATCGAGACCTACGTCCGCCGCCCCGGCTACCCCGGCCCGGTCACCCATGCCCTGGACGGTGTGACCGGCCGCGAGCGTGACGTGCTGGGACTGATCGCACGTGGCCTGTCCAACAGCGAAATCGCAGCCGAGCTGTATCTGACCGTCGGCACGGTCAAGACCCACGTCAGCCGTCTGCTGATGAAGCTGGGGGCCAGGGACAGGGCCCAACTCGTCATAGCCGCCTACGAAAGCGGCCTGGCCAGTGCTTGGGGTGCACGACCTCGCGGCGGACAATGATCCGCCGCAGGAGCCGGACGGTCAGGTCGAGCAGGTCAGTGATGTCCACCAGGCGGGGGACTGCCCTTCGCATCGAGCGCGGGCGCCCATTCAGTGCGTTGTGGCAAACCGGATCTTGTTCGGGCGGCAGCGGGTGGTCGTCTGGACGGACGTTCAGGCGCGTCCGATCGGAGCCGGGTCCGGGCGGGGTGCCGCCGGCGCGGGCGTCTGCTGCTCGCCCTCGCTCAGACCGAACCGGTCGTGGAAGCGGCGCAGGGGGGCCGGGGCCCACCAGGTCGCCTTGCCTGTCAGGCGCATGATGGCCGGGACCAGGAGGCTGCGGACGACCATGGCGTCCATGAGGACCGCCAGGGCGATGCCGAGGCCCAGCATCTTGGTGTTGGTGACCCGGGAGGTGCCGATCGCCACCATGACCACCGCCAGGATGACCGCCGCCGCGGTGATCAGGCCTCCGGTGCGCTGAAGCCCGAGGCGGACCGCCCTCTCGTGGTCGCCGGTCCTGTCGTACTCCTCCTTGATGCGGGAGAGCAGGAACACGCCGTAGTCCATGGAGAGGCCGAACGCCACGCAGAACATCAGGACCGGGAGCGTGGTCTCGATCGAGCCGGTGCTGGTGAAGCCCAGCACGTGCGAGAGGTGGCCGTCCTGGAAGACCCAGACCACCGCGCCGAACATCGCCGTGAGGCTGAGCGCGTTGAGCAGCACCGCCTGCACCGGTATCAGGACGCTGCCGGTGAGGAGGAAGACCAGCAGCAGGGTGACGATCGCGATGACGGCCGCCGCCCAGGGCAGGCGTGCGGCGATGGCGTGCTTGGAGTCGACCAGGACCGCCGCCGTGCCCGTCACCTTCGTGTCGAAGGGGGCCTTGAGCGCGCGCACCTCGCCCACCAGCCGCTGGGCGCCTTCGTCCACCGACTCGCCCTTCGGCTGCACCGTGAAGTACGCGGCGTCGCCCTTGACCACGGGTCCGGCCACCGCGGCCACCTCCGGCAGGGCCGCGACCCGCTGCCGGTACGCCGTGTACTGCGCCGGGGTCGCCCCGCCCTCGGCCAGGACTTCGAGGTCGCCGCCGGGGTTGCCCGGGAAGCCGTCCCGGATGTGCTGCTGGACGACGTGGGACTCGGCGCCGGACGGCAGCTGCCGGTCGTCGGCGGTGCCGAACTTCACGCCCAGGAACGGCAGTCCGAGGACGATGAGGAAGGCCGTGGTGGCGACGGCGAACAGCGGGGCCCTGCGCATCACCAGGGTGGCCGTGCGCGCCCAGGCCGTGCCCCCGGCGCCGGAGGGGCGGGCTTCCCGGCCCCGGCGGAACAGCCGTCGCAGATCCAGCGCGTTGACCCGGTCGCCCAGCAGGACCAGCGCCGCCGGGAGCAGGATCAGGGCGGCCGCGGCGGCCAGCAGGACCACCGCTATGCCGGCGTAGGCGAACGAGCGGAGGAAGTACTGGGGGAAGACGAGCATCGCCGCCAGGGAGGCGGCCACCGTCAGGGCCGAGAACAGCACCGTGCGCCCGGCCGTGCGCAGGGTGGTGCCGACCGCCGTCAGCGGGTCGGCGCCCGTGGCCAGTTCCTCGCGGAAGCGGCGGACGACGAAGAGGGCGTAGTCGATGGCCAGGCCGAGACCGAGGGCCGTGGTCAGGTTCATCGCGAAGACCGAGACGTCCGTGAAGGACGTGATGCCGCGCAGGACCGCGTTCGTGCCGAGGATGGCGACGATGCCGATGCCCAGCGGAAGCAGGGCCGCGATCGCGCTGCCGAACACCATCACCAGCAGGACCAGGGTGATGGGCAGGGCGATCAGCTCGGCGCGGGCCAGGTCCTCCTTGATGATCGTCTGCATGTCGCTGCGGACCGCCACCATGCCGCCGACCTTCACCGTCACCGGGCCGTGGGTGCCGCGGTAGTGCGGGGCGATGCGGTCCAGGGTGTCGGCCGCCGCTTTCTCGTCACCGGTGATGCGGGCCGCGATCAGGGCCTCGTGGCCGTCCTCGGCGCGCAGGGCCGGCGATCCGGTCTGCCAGTACGAGCCGACGCCCGTGACGCCCGCCTCGCCGGACAGGCGGGCGGCGAGGGCCCTGGCCTCGGCCGCCACGGCGGGGGTGTCCACCGAGCCGCCCCGCGCGTCCACCAGCAGGAGCAGGTTCGGCTGGGAGTCCGGGAACTCGCGCTCCAGCGCCTTCGTCGCGTACGTCGACTCGGCGGCCGGGTCCTCCCAGCCGCCGCTGCCGAGCCGGTCGGCGACCCCGCTGCCGGCCAGCACGGCGAGCGCGGTGATCACCAGGGCGAGCAGCAGCGAGAGCCGTGGGCGGGCGGTCACGAACCGGGTCCAGCCGCCTGGACGCGCCCCGCTCCCGGCCTCCGAGGGCTTGTTGACTTCGGTCATCCTGCGGTGTCCCCTTCACCATGACCACTGCCCGCCCGGTACGCATCGGCTTCGCGCGCAGGGCAGCATGGGTCGGCCATTGCCACTTAGACTGGCAAACACGAGTCGTCGCTCGCGTTTCATCAGAATGCGAGCGAGGTCTCGCGTTTGTCAATCGCGTCCGAGGACCTGGGGATAACGCGTGCCCGACAAGCCCGACATGTCAGAGCAGCCCGACGGCACGGCCACGGGCAAGGAGCCGCCGCGCAGGCGGCAGGCCCGTGGCGAGCGGCGCATCCAGCAGCTGCTCGAAGCCGCCGCCTCGGTCTTCTGCACCACGGGCTACACGGCCGCCAGCACCAACGCCATCGCCCGTGAGGCCGGCGTCTCTCCCGGCACGCTCTACCAGTTCTTCCCGAACAAGGAAGCGATCGCGATCGAGCTGGGCGGCCGGCTCATGCACGACCTGCGGGACACCTACGGCGAGGCGCTCGCGCCGGTCGAGCCCGGCACCTCGCTGACGGACGCGGTCGGCGCCACCGTGGACCGCCTCACCGCCTTCAACCTTGAGCACCCGGTGTTCTTCGCCCTGATGCACGGCCCCGACGTGCCCGGCGGCATCACCGAGGCCCACGAGGCCCTGCACACCAACCTCCTCGGCCGCGTCGAGGGCCTGCTCGCCTCGCTCCTCCCGCCCGACGCCGACCAGGCCCTCGTCACGCGGACGGCCCACGTCAGCCTCGCCCTCTACAAGGCAGGTCTGGAGCTGGTCCTCGGCCACGAGGGCGCCGAGCGCCAGGCGTACATCCAGGAGATCAAGAACGTGCTCACCCGGTACCTCGCCCCCCTGGTGGGCGACCGCCTCGGCCACCCGGCCGGCTGACCGCCCACCCCCCTGGCACCCCCCGGACTGCGCCCCACGGTACATATGCCTAAAGTGCGGGTAAATCGCCCCCGATTCCGAGCCCGAGCCCGAGCCGACGAGGGCCACCCGTACCCGCAGGAGCACAAGGGGACCCGCCTTGACCCACTCTCCGCAGTCCGGCCGGCCGCGGGCGCGCATCCCCGGCCCGCAGCAGCCGCCACCGCCGTACCCCCGTATCCGCGCCGGCC
This sequence comes from Streptomyces sp. NPDC051987, assembly GCF_040680735.1. Taxonomy (NCBI): domain Bacteria; kingdom Bacillati; phylum Actinomycetota; class Actinomycetes; order Kitasatosporales; family Streptomycetaceae; genus Streptomyces; species Streptomyces sp. NPDC051987. The sequence goes on from NZ_JBFAXI010000015.1 coordinate 49,164, forward strand.
TGTGGAAGCGCTGTCTCGGCGGCGGACTCGCCCTGTGGGCACTGACCGCGATGGTCACCTACACCACGAGGAACACCACCCTGCTGCCGACGCTGATCCTGCTCGGCAGCTTTCTCGTCCCGGTCGTCTTCGTGCTCTGGGCGTACGAGCGGCACGGCCGTGACCTGGGGGTCAGCGCGATCCTCGGCTGCTTCCTGACCGGCGGCACGCTCGGGGTGCTGGGCGCCTCGGTGATGGAGTTCTACCTGGTCCGCCCCTCCTGGGGGATGTTCGTCTGCGTCGGCCTGATCGAGGAGGCGGTGAAGCTCGGCGCGCTGGTGTTCGTGCTGCGCCGGCTGCCCGGAATCCGGGGCATGCGGGCCGGACTGGTGCTCGGCGCCGCCGTCGGCTTCGGTTTCGCGGCCCTGGAGAGCGCCGGGTACGCCTTCAACGCGGCCGTCTCCACCGAGGGCGTCGACCTGCGCGCGCTGATCGAGACGGAGATCCTGCGCGGAGTGCTGGCCCCCTTCGGGCACGGCCTGTGGACGGCGATCGCCGGCGGGGTGCTGCTCTCCTTCCGCCGCCTGAGCGGCCGTTTCCGCCTCACGGCCCCGGTCCTCTCGGCCGGCCTCGGGGTCGCCCTGCTGCACGCGCTGTGGGACTCCACGCACGGCGTCGCGATCTGGCTGGTCGCCCGCCTGGCGGACACCGGACTGGACCGGCAGCTGTTCGCCGAGGGGTACATCCCGCGCCCCAGTACGGCACAGGAGCATCTCTTCACGGTGTTCTCCGTGGGTCTGCTGGTACTCGTCGCCCTGCTCGGGGCCGCCTGGGTGCACTCGCTGGCGCGCCGCGACCCCTCTTGGAGAAATACCCCCTAGGGGTATAGTGTGGCGACAGTGGGGTTCCCTCGTGGGCCCCATCGGCCCCACCCGCCTCGACGAGGAGAACGACATGACCGCCCAGACCGACACACCGGGCTCCGTGACCGCCGTCTACAAGGTGACCGGCATGAGCTGCGGACACTGCGAGGGTTCCGTCTCCGCCGAGATCTCCGGGATCCCCGGCGTCAGCTCGGTGACGGCCGTCGCGGCCAGCGGCGAGGTCACGGTCGTCTCCGCGGCCCCGCTCGACGAGGAGGCGGTCCGCGCCGCCGTCGACGAGGCGGGCTTCGAGCTCGCCGGCCGCGCCTGACAGCCACCCGACGCGCACCCCGGCACCGCAGGCATCCCCCGCACCGCGGGAACGGCCGACACCGCACGCGCACCGCAGGCACCACGAGCAGCACAAGCACCACCGAGCAGCACACTCATCACCCACGCACCACCAGCAGCACGCACGACGGAAACGTATCTCCCCGCCGGGCCGTGCCGACCAGCTGATACTGGCTCCGTACGGTCCGGTCCGTTGTCTGGAGTCCGGACATGACGACCAGCACCACCACCAGCACCGCACAGACACCGATAGCCCCGCCACGCCCGGCCGGCGAGTCCGAGGTCGAGCTGCTGATCGGCGGTATGACCTGTGCCTCCTGCGCCGCCCGGGTCGAGAAGAAGCTGAACCGGATGGACGGCGTCACCGCCACCGTGAACTACGCGACCGAGAAGGCGAAGGTCACATACCCCCAGGGGGTTCAGGTCGCCGACCTGATCGCCACGGTCGTGAAGACCGGGTACACCGCCGAGGAGCCCGCGCCCCCGGCGCCGGAGCCGGAGCCGGAGCAGGAAAGGGAGGCCGAGGACGCGGCGGACCCGGAACTCGCCGGCCTGCGCCACCGCCTCCTGGTCTCCGCCCTGCTCGCCGCCCCGGTCGTGCTGCTCGCGATGGTCCCGGCGCTGCAGTTCGACAACTGGCAGTGGCTGTCGCTGACGCTCGCCGCCCCCGTCGTCGTCTGGGGCGGTGCGCAGTTCCACCGGGCCGCCTGGACCAACGCCCGGCACGGCGCCGCCACCATGGACACCCTGGTCTCGGTCGGCACCCTGGCCGCGTTCGGCTGGTCGCTGTGGGCGCTGTTCTTCGGCGACGCGGGCATGCCGGGGATGCACGATGAGTTCCGGTTCACCGTCTCCCGCATGGACAGCGCGTCCACGATCTACCTGGAGGTCGCCTCCGGGGTCGTCGCGCTGATCCTGCTCGGCCGCTATCTGGAGGCGCGTTCCAAGCGGCGCGCCGGCGCGGCCCTGCGGGCGCTGATGGAGCTGGGCGCCAAGGACGTGGCGGTGCTGCGCGGCGGCCGGGAGGTGCGGGTTCCGGTGGCGTCGCTCGCGGTCGGCGACCGGTTCGTCGTACGGCCCGGCGAGAAGGTCGCCACCGACGGGACCGTGGTGGAGGGCGTGTCCGCGGTGGACGCGTCGATGCTGACCGGCGAGTCCGTGCCGGTGGACGTGACCGTCGGCGACGCCGTCACGGGCGCGACCGTCAACGCGGGCGGCCGGCTGGTCGTCGAGGCGACCCGGGTGGGCGCCGACACCCAGCTCGCCCGGACGGCGCGCATGGTGGAGGACGCGCAGAACGGCAAGGCCGAGGTGCAGCGCCTGGCCGACCGGATCTCCGCCGTCTTCGTCCCGGTCGTCATCCTCGTCGCGCTCGGCACCTTCGCGGTCTGGCTGGGCGTCACCGGGGACACCGCCGCAGCGTTCACGGCCGCCGTCGCCGTGCTGATCATCGCCTGCCCGTGCGCCCTGGGCCTGGCCACGCCGACCGCGCTGATGGTCGGCACCGGGCGGGGCGCCCAGCTCGGCATCCTCATCAGGGGCCCGGAGGTGCTGGAGTCCACGCGGCGGGTCGACACCGTCGTCCTCGACAAGACGGGGACGGTGACCACCGGGCGGATGAGCCTCCAGGAGGTGCACGTCGCGGCGGGCGCCGACGCGGACGAGGTCCTGCGGCTCGCCGGCGCCCTGGAACACGCGTCCGAGCACCCGGTCGCCAGGGCGATCACGGCCGGGGCGGAGGAGCGGGTCGGGGCACTGCCCGCCGTCGAGCACTTCGAGAACGTCCCCGGGCGGGGCGTGCGCGGGCGCGTGGACGGCCGTGAGGTGGCCGTGGGGCGCCTCTTCGACGTGGTGCCCGAGGAGTTGGCCGCGGCCCGCTCCCGGGCCGAGCGGGAGGGGCGCACGGCCGTCCTGGCCGGGTGGGACGGAGCGGCACGGGGTGTCCTCGCCGTCGCCGACACCGTCAAGGAGACCAGCCCCGAGGCGGTGCGCGAGTTGCGCGCGCTCGGCCTGACACCGGTGCTGCTGACCGGGGACAACCGGGCGGTGGCCGCATCGGTGGCGCGGGCCGTCGGGATCACCGAGGTCATCGCCGAGGTGCTGCCCGAGGAGAAGGTGGAGGTCGTACGGCGGCTGCGGCGCGAGGGGCGGACGGTCGCCATGGTCGGCGACGGGGTCAACGACGCGGCGGCCCTGGCCACCGCGGACCTGGGGCTAGCGATGGGCACCGGGACGGACGCGGCGATCGAGGCCGGCGACCTGACCCTGGTGCGCGGGGACCTGCGGGTGGCGGCCGACGCGATCCGGCTGTCCCGGCGGACCCTCGCCACCATCAAGGGCAACCTGGTGTGGGCCTTCGGCTACAACGTCGCCGCGCTCCCGCTGGCCGCCGCGGGACTCCTCAACCCGATGATCGCGGGCGCCGCGATGGCCTTCTCGTCGGTGTTCGTGGTGACCAACAGTCTCCGGCTGCGCACCTTCCGGTGAAAGTTACCGCCGGTTCGGGACAGCGGATGCAAGAGTCCCCCTGGAGTCCGACGCGAGCCTCACATAAGCTCTTCACAAGGCTCGCGCATCATCCTTACGCTTGAGCTCCGATCGCCGTATCGGGGCTCTTGCGCATCTATCGGACCGATGCAAGAGACGCAGATCACAGTGATGCGAACGTAACCATCGAAGGGCTTCGAAGGTCTAAGTTGGCGATGTCAGGGAAGCGTCTTGGGGGGCGCTGACCTGGCATCTGGGGATGTCTTGGGGGACTTCCTCAGAGATGCGTTGCCGGGGCACGTACGTCGGGAAGCTTTGAGCGGCCCTCCCGTGCCGTGCGGGTCCCGGCAGATCGCACCGCATCACTGGATGAAGTACGGCGAGTTCTGCTCGTTGTGCTCAACGCAGCGATTCAGGCGCTGCCGTACCGAGCGCCCGGCCGGATCCCGTGGGGGGAATCCGCACCGGGACACGGGAAGGCGCCCTGGTCGCCGGCCCGTGGGGGGACCGGCGCTCCAGGGCGCCTTCTGCTAGCTTCTGCGGCTCCTGACGAAAGAGCGCTCAGCGCTCCTCGACCGGCACGAAGTCGCGCTCGACGACGCCCGTGTAGATCTGGCGGGGGCGGCCGATGCGGGAGCCGGGCTCCTTGATCATCTCCTGCCACTGGGCGATCCAGCCGGGCAGCCGGCCGAGGGCGAACAGGACCGTGAACATCTCGGTCGGGAAGCCCATGGCGCGGTAGATCAGGCCGGTGTAGAAGTCCACGTTCGGGTAGAGGTTGCGCGAGACGAAGTAGTCGTCGGAGAGCGCGTGCTCCTCCAGCTTCAGCGCGATGTCCAGCAGCTCGTCGGACTTGCCGAGGGCCGAGAGGACGTCGTGCGCCGCCGACTTGATGATCTTGGCGCGCGGGTCGAAGGACTTGTAGACCCGGTGGCCGAAGCCCATCAGGCGGACGCCGTCCTCCTTGTTCTTCACCTTGGTGATGAAGGAGTCGACGTCGCCGCCGTTGGCCTGGATGCCCTCCAGCATCTCCAGGACGGACTGGTTGGCACCGCCGTGCAGGGGGCCCCAGAGCGCGGAGATACCGGCGGAGATCGACGCGAACATGTTGGCCTGCGACGAGCCGACCAGGCGGACCGTCGAGGTCGAACAGTTCTGCTCGTGGTCCGCGTGCAGGATCAGGAGCTTGTCCAGCGCCGAGACGACGACCGGGTCGAGCTCGTAGTCCTGCGCCGGCACCGAGAACGTCATGCGCAGGAAGTTCTCCACGTAGGAGAGGTCGTTGCGCGGGTAGACGAACGGGTGGCCGACCGACTTCTTGTACGCGTACGCGGCGATGGTCGGAAGCTTGGCGAGCAGGCGGATGGTGGAGAGGTCGCGCTGCTTCGCGTCGAACGGGTTGTGGCTGTCCTGGTAGAAGGTGGACAGCGCGGAGACCACCGACGACAGCATGGCCATCGGGTGGGCGTCACGCGGGAAGCCCCGGTAGAAGTTCTTGACGTCCTCGTGGAGCAGGGTGTGCCGCGTGATCTCGTTCTTGAACGTGGTGAGCTCGTCGACCGTCGGCAGCTCACCGTTGATCAGCAGGTAGGCCACCTCCAGGAAGGTGGAGCGCTCCGCCAGCTGCTCGATCGGGTAGCCGCGGTAGCGGAGGATGCCCGCCTCGCCGTCGAGGTAGGTGATGGCGGATTTATAGGCAGCGGTGTTGCCGTAGCCGCTGTCCAGGGTCACGAGACCGGTCTGGGCCCGAAGCTTCCCGATGTCGAAGCCCTTGTCGCCGACGGTGCTGTCGACCACCGGGTAGGTGTACTCGCCGTCGCCGTACCGCAGTACTACAGAGTTGTCGCTCACGTCTTCCCTCACCGACGTAGTGCCTCATCTTCGAGGTGCCCTGACTGTCTCTACCATCCCCCATTTGGCTCAGGAGAGTGCACTCGGGGTCGACCATTGGGCCTATCGGCGGCACTCAGTGCCGCCAACCTGCTCATCCTGCCCCCTTGTCTCCCCATCTGGAAGGCCCTTGTGACCTTCACGACTCATTTGATCGATCATTTTTCGGGAGATCCGCCCCGGCTGAGCCGGAAGGCGAGCGCGGTACAGCGCCGACCTGCCGAAACGGTGCGCACCGCCTGCCCGATCGCCTTGCGCGAACCGACGAGGACGACCAGCCGCTTGGCCCGCGTGACCGCCGTGTAGAGCAGGTTCCGCTGGAGCATCATCCAGGCTCCGGTGGTGACCGGAATCACCACGGCGGGATATTCACTGCCCTGTGAACGGTGGATGGTCACCGCGTAGGCGTGCGCCAGTTCGTCCAGTTCGTCGAATTCGTACGGCACCTCCTCATCTTCGTCCGTCAGCACCGTGAGGCGCTGGTCGACCGGGTCGAGCGCGGTGACCACGCCCACGGTGCCGTTGAAGACGCCGTTCTCGCCCTTCTCGTAGTTGTTGCGGATCTGCGTGACCTTGTCGCCGACCCGGAACACCCGCCCGCCGAGCCGCTTCTCGGGCACGTCGGGGCGGGCCGGGGTGATGACCTGCTGGAGCAGGCCGTTGAGCGCGCCGGCGCCGGCCGGACCCCGGTGCATGGGCGTGAGGACCTGCACGTCCCGCCGGGGGTCGAGGCCGAACCTGGCCGGTACCCGCCGGGCGGCGACGTCGACGGCGAGCTTGCCGGCCTCCTCCGTCTCGTCCTCCACGAAGAGGAAGAAGTCCTTCATGCCGTCGGTGACGGGGTGCTGGCCCGCGTTGATCCGGTGCGCGTTGGTGACCACGCCGGACTGCTGGGCCTGCCGGAACACGCGCGTCAGGCGCACCGCAGGGATCGGACCGCCCTCGGCGAGCAGGTCCCGCAGCACCTCCCCCGCCCCGACGCTGGGCAGCTGGTCCACGTCCCCCACGAAGAGCAGGTGCGCGCCCGGCGGTACGGCCTTCACCAGCTTGTTGGCGAGGAGCAGGTCGAGCATGGACGCCTCGTCCACCACCACCAGGTCGGCGTCGAGCGGCCGGTCCCGGTCGTAGGCCGCGTCCCCGCCCGGCTTCAGCTCCAGCAGCCGGTGCACGGTGGACGCCTCGGCCCCGGTCAGCTCGGCGAGCCGCTTGGCCGCACGGCCGGTGGGGGCGGCGAGCACCACCTTCGCCTTCTTGGCCCGCGCCAGCTCCACGATCGACCGCACGGTGAACGACTTGCCGCAGCCCGGCCCGCCGGTCAGCACCGCCACCTTCTCCGTCAGCGCCAGCCGGACGGCCGCCTCCTGCTCGGGGGCCAGCTCGACGCCGGTACGGTCCTTCAGCCAGCCGAGCGCCTTGTCCCAGGCGACGTCCCTGAACGCCGGCATCCGGTCGTCGCCGGTGCGCAGCAGCCGCAGCAGCTGGCCGGCGAGTGCGACCTCGGCGCGATGGAAGGGCACCAGGTAGATCGCGGTTACGGGCTCGGCGTCCGGGTCCGGCCCGGGGAGCTTCTCCCGCACGACACCCGGGTCCTCCCCCTCCTCCGGCTGCGCCGCCAGCTCGGCGAGGCACTCGATGACGAGGCCGGTGTCGACCTGGAGCAGCTTGACCGCGTCCGCGATGAGCCGTTCCTCGGGGAGGTAGCAGTGCCCCTGGTCGGCGGACTGCGAGAGCGCGTACTGCAGCCCCGCCTTCACCCGCTCCGGACTGTCGTGCGGTATCCCCACGGACTGGGCGATCTTGTCGGCGGTGAGGAACCCGATGCCCCACACGTCGGCCGCGAGCCGGTACGGCTGGTTCTTCACCACGGAGATCGACGCGTCGCCGTACTTCTTGTAGATCCGCACGGCGATGGACGTCGACACCTCGACGGTCTGCAGGAAGAGCATGACCTCCTTGATCGCCTTCTGCTCCTCCCAGGCGTCGGCGATCTTCTTCGTCCGCTTCGGCCCGAGGCCGGGCACCTCGACCAGCCGCTTCGGCTCCTCCTCGATGATCCGCAGGGTGTCCACGCCGAAGTGCTGGGTGATCCGGTCCGCGAACACCGGCCCGATCCCCTTGACCAGCCCCGACCCCAGATAGCGCCGTATCCCCTGCACCGTGGCGGGCAGCACGGTCGTGTAGTTCTCGACGGTGAACTGCTTGCCGTACTGGGGGTGCGACCCCCAGCGGCCCTCCATCCGCAGCGACTCCCCCACCTGTGCGCCGAGCAGCGCACCGACGACCGTGAGCAGATCGCCGGCGCCTCTGCCGGTGTCGACGCGCGCGACCGTGTAGCCGTTCTCCTCGTTCGCGTACGTGATGCGTTCGAGCACGCCTTCGACGGTGGCGAGCCGTCGTTCGCCTGTGGGGGGTGCCGCCTGGTGAGCCATGATCCGACGGTACTGGCGGGGACTGACAGCCGGGGAGGAGGTGCGGAATTCAGCACGCCGCCCGGACGCAACCCCGGCGGCGGCACCACGCGTCATGATGCCGGGGGGGGGTGCGCCATGCGACGGTTCCGACCGGGTGAGACCGCTGTCCGGCGTGACGTGTTCCGCGGGAAGGTGTGGAGCGCACAAGCGCTGCATGTCGTCGAGGACAACGCCGAGGCACTTGTCGTGGGATGCCGGCCCGGCGCGGACGCGCTGGCCCCGACGACCTGGATCGAGTGGCTGCTGACCGGGGACGAGGAGACCAGGATCAGAGCCTTGCCCAACCTGGCCGACGGCAGCTGGCGGCTCGGCCGCTGGACATGGCGCGACACGGCACACCTGCAATGGGTCCCGCCGGACACCTGGTTCAGCGTGAACGCGTTCTACGACGTCTCGGACGGCCACCGGCTGACGCACTGGTACGTCAACTTCCAGCGGCCCATGCGCCGCACGGATCTCGGCTTCGACACCTTCGACCTCCTCCTGGACCTGGTGGTGGCGCCCGACCTGTCCCGGTGGGACTGGAAGGACGAGGACGAGTACGCCCACGGCCGCCGGCTCGGCGTGGTGAGCGAGGCGGATCACCGGGCCGTCGAGCAGGCCCGCGGGCAGGCGGTGGTCATGATCCAGGAGCGTGGCGGGCCGTTCGTCGCAGAGGCGAAGTGGCGGATCTGGCGCCCCGATCCCGACCGGCCGGCTCCGTCACTGCCGGCCGAAGCCCCGACTTTCGGTCTCGACCGGGCCCTATGATCACTCCGCCCCGGCGTCCGCCGCGGCGAAGGACACCACCGAGACAGGCCGAAGACGATGACGAGCGCTGCCCGCACGGCTCCCCGGTTCCTCGCCCGCTCCGCGCAGGCGCTGATCGCGGCGGCGGCCGTGGCGGACGTCTTCCGCGCGGTCGCCCTACGGGACCACTACCTGCACCCCACCGATGCGTCCCAGCACAGGTCCGGCCTCATCTCCATGGTCTTCGTCTATCTGATGACCCTCGCGACCGTGCTGTTCCTCGTCTGGCTCGCCCGTTCCCGGCGCAACGCCCACGAGTCGGCCCACGAGGCCGCGGTCCCGAGTACGGGCTGGATGATCGGCGCCTGGTTCATACCGGTGGTCAACCTCTTCGCCCCGCGCCGGATCGTGCTCGACATCGGGCGCGCCGGCTCTGTGTCGTGGGAGAAGCGGGAGACGACGCTGGTGAATCTCTGGTGGGCCGCCTGGGTCGCGCACGCGCTGGTGGCCTTGGTGGCCAGCCGAGTTGCCCCCGGCTCGATGCCCTGCCTCGTGGTGACGGAGACGCTGATGCTCGCGGCGGCCGTGCTGGCGGTGCTGGTCATCGAGCGCGTCACTGCGCTGCAGGCTGCGGCGCCTGACGTCCAGGTGAGCCTGCGCGCTTGATCTCCGCGAGGAAGGCGGCGAAGGCTCCCGCCGGGAAGGCGAGGGCGGCGCGGCCGGGGGCTTTGGAGTCGCGGACGCGTGTGTGGGTGGGGGCGGTGGCTATCTCCACGCATTCGTTGCCGTCACCCGGGCCTGAGTAGGACGACTTCCGCCAGCCGGACGTCTTGAGGTCATCGACGAAGGCGGCGAAGGCTTCGGAGGGGAAGGTGAGGGTGGCTCGGGTGGGGGCTTTGGAGTCGCGGACGGCCGCGTAGGTGCGGGTGGTCGCAATCTCCACGCAGTCGTTCCCGTCGTCCGGGCCCGAGTAGGACGACTTGCGCCAGTTGTCCATGGGTTCCTCACAGCTCTTTCGCCAGCCGGTTGACGAAGTCGCGCGACCGTTCGGGATCGAGTGATACAACTTCCACCTTACGGAAGCGGGTTCGAAAGGCGTTGAGTTGCGCTTCGGAATCGATGAAGGCTGAGCCGTGAGGCACATCGCGCACCACCGTGTCCAGTTTCGGCACGGGGCCGCCGACATACTTCATGGTGCTTGCCGCCTGAGTGAAACCGTCCAGGTCGAAGGGGATGACGCGCACGGCGATGTGGTCCGCGTCGGAGAGTTCCAGAAGCCTGTTGAGCTGAGCCAGAGATGCTGCGCGATCGCTGACCCTGATACGCAGGGCAGCCTCGTGGATCACCAATGCGTACGGAGTGGTGATCTGTTGACGCCTCAGCCGGTGATGCACCCGCAACTCAAGTTCTTCATGGGTGAGTTCGGGCACCCGGGAGGAGAAGACCGCTCGGGCGTAGTCCTCCGTCTGCAGCAAACCGGGAACGTACAGGACCGCGACCTCGTGCAGGTACGTGGCGTTGTACTCCAGTTCGGCGAGGTCTAGGAACGACGTGGGTAGCAGACCTCGGTACTCCTCCCACCAACCTTTCGTGCGATCGGCGGCCATCTCAACCAGGGCGTCGATGAACTCCCTGTCCGTACAGGCGTAATGGGACGCCAGTCGACGCACCCGTTCCTCACTCACACCCGTGAGTCCCAGCTCGATGTGGCTGATCTGGACCCTATTCGCCCCGAGAAGGGCCGCCGCCTGCGCCCCGGTCATGCCGGCCGCCTCACGGAGCCTGCGCAGCTCAACGCCCAGACGCACCTGACGGGCTGTTGGCTCACGCCTCTGGACCATGGGTTGCACTCCTCTTTCGGGGGCGGATCACACGATCAGCTTGCCACGGGTAACAGATTACCCCTACCGTCAGTGACGCAACGCACACGCAGCGGAAGTGCACCGCCTCGTCCTGCCACGACGGCCGCGGCAACGCCACCCTGCGGGAAACTCCCCCATAACCACCGGAGTTGATGACGCATGCCTGAAGCCTGGGAGTACACGCTTACCATCCCCAACGACCTCCGCGCGGTCACCGTCAGCCGACACACGCTCAGACTGGTCCTCACGGCGCATGAACTCGTCCCCTTCCTCGACGTCGCCGAACTCGTCGCCACCGAGCTGGTCTCCAACGCCGTACGGCATACGAACGGACCCGCCGCTCTCCGCATCCGCTGGTCACCGCCCGGCACCCTGCGGATCGGCGCGTGGGACGCGGACCCCGAACCGCCCGAGCCGCCGGTGCCGTTGGAGCGGCTCGGGGAGGTGGAGGAGGGGCGGGGGCTGGCGCTGGTGCGGGCCTGTTCGGATCTGTGGGGCTGGCAGCCGCTGTCGCGGTTCGGCAACCGGGGGAAGTACGTGTGGTGCGAGGTGGCCGCGGCGTAGGCGCACGGAAGCCCGTAAGGTCACCGGCATGTCTCTGCGTCTCCGTATGCGTCAGGCACTGCCCGAGGCGATGCGTGCCCGCGACAAGGTCGCGGTGAGTGCCCTGCGCGCGACGCTCGCCGCACTGGACAGCGCCGAGGCCGTGCCCGTGGGCGAGACGGAGCTGCGGGGCCTGGCCCTGGAGGCGTCGCCGGTCGGGGCCGGTGCCACCGAGGCGGCCCGGCGTGAGCTGAGCGAGCACGACGTGGTGCGTGTCGTACGGGCGGAGGCCGACGAACGGCTGGCGGCCGCGGCGCAGTTGACCGCCCCCGCGCACGCCGACCGGGCGGAGCGGCTGCGCGCGGAGGCCGCCGTACTGCTGCGCTTCGCCGACGGGGCCGCCGACGGCTACTGAGCGCTCGCGGCGGGACGGACCACGATCTCGTTGACGTCGACCTGAGGGGGCTGGGAGACCGCATAGGCGATGGCGTCCGCGATGGCGGTGGCGGGGAGTGCCACGGCACGGTAGGCCTTCATGGCCTCACGGGCGGCGGGATCGGAGATCGAGTCGGCGAGTTCGGACTCGGTGACGCCCGGGGAGACGAGGGTGACCCGGATGTCGCCGGCGGACTCCTGCCGCAGGCCTTCGGAGATCGCGCGGACGGCGAACTTCGTGGCGCAGTACACGGCGGCCGTGGGCGAGACCTCGTACGCCCCGACGGAGGCGATGTTCACGAAGTGCCCGCCGCCCTGGGCGTGCATCACGGGCAGGGCGGCGGCGACACCGTGCAGGACCCCCCGGACGTTGACGTCGATCATCCGGTCCCACTCGTCGGTCTTCAGCGCCGCCAGCGGCGAGAGCGGCATGACACCGGCGTTGTTGACGACCACGTCCAGGCGGCCGTAGCGCTCGCGGGCGGCGGAGACGAAGGCCCGGACGTCGGCGGCGTCCGTGACGTCGAGTCGGCGGAAGGCCGCGATGCCGCCCGCAGCGGTGATCTCCTTGGTGAGCATGTCGAGACGGTCGGTGCGGCGCGCTCCGAGGAGCAGACGGTGGCCCTCGGCGGCCAGCCGGCGGGCCGTCGCCTCGCCGATCCCGCTGCTCGCTCCGGTGACCGCCACGACCTTGGCTGTGTCTGTCGTTGTCATGCGGCCGAGTCTGCGCAGGTCGCAGGCGGCCGACCAGGGTGGCTGTCGCCTGGGTGCGGTACACCCAGGCAGCAGGCCGCCCGTACGGCCCGCTTCAGCTCCCCTCCCCGCGGCGTCCGTCCACGCCCTGTCACGTGTTCGGCCACGGACCGGGCCTCAGGCAGCCGTGGCCGTCGGCGCCTTGGCCTCCCGCACCCCGCGCAGCGCGCCGGACCAGGCGATCACCTGGTCGAGCATGCCGCTCACGGCGGTGTCGAGGCCCTCCTGGGGGACGAAGGTGCCGGTGTGGAACGAGGGGTGTGTCGAGATGGTGGGCTGGGCGCGGACCGTGGCCACCTGGAGTTCGGCGAGGACGAGCCGCAGCGCCTCGGCGGCCCGCGCCCCGGCGACCCAGCCGCCGTAGCTGATGATCCCGGCGGCCTTGTCGTTCCACTCCTTGTAGACGTAGTCCAGGGCGTTCTTCAGGGCTCCGGGGTAGGAGTGGTTGTACTCGGGGACGAGGAACACATAGCCGTCGAAGCTGTCGATGAGTGCACCCCAGGCGCGGGTGTGGTCGTGCCGGTACTGCTGGAAGTTCGGGTTGCCCGGCTCGTCGAGGTTGCCGAGGTCGTGGTCGGCGAGGTCGACGAGTTCGTAGGCGGCTCCCCCGTGGGCGCGGGCGGCCTCCAGCGCCCAGGCGGCGATCTGGTCGCCACGCCGTCCGGGGCGGGTGCTTCCGAGGATGAGCGCGATGCGGAGTGTCATGGTCCTCCTCCGAGGAGAGTTGATGCGTCAACTCTAGGCAGAATGGAGTTGAAGTGACAACTCCGCTGGTCGCTGCGGTATCGTGGGCGATATGACGGAGGCTCGATCACTGGATCCCGGGGAGTGGGAGTTCTGGGACATCTGGATGCGCGCGCAGCGCCTGCTCACCAGGGAGCTGGAACGTGGTCTGCAGCGTGACTGCGACATCTCGAAGGCCGAGTTCAGCGTGCTGGTGGTGCTGTGGCAGGCCGCCGGCCGCGAGATGCGTGTCGGCGAGCTCTCCGAGTCGCTCGACTGGGACAAGAGCCGCGTCGCCCATCAGCTGACGCGCATGGAGAAACGCGGCTTCGTCAGACGCACGCAGTACGGGGTCGACGGTCGCCGGGCGGGGATCGGGCTGACCGCCGAGGGGCGCCGCGCCGCCCAGAGTGCCGTCCTCGTGCACGGCGCCAACATCCGCCGCCACTTCCTCGACCACCTCACCCCCGAGCAGACATCGGTCATCCGGGCATGGAGCGAGCAGGCGGTCGATCGCCTCGAACCGCACCGCGGCGAGGCTGCCGGCGACGGCGCGTCCTAGACCACGCCCCGCACCGCGCTCAGGACGCCGCCGGTACGGCCCTGGGCAAGGTCGGACACGCCCTAGCCTGACGGCATGACCGAGAACCACCTGGGAGAGTTCCTGCGCGCACGCCGGGCGGCCCTGCGGCCGCGGGACGTCGGCATGGCGAGCCACGGTGTGCGCCGGGTCGCCGGGTTGCGCCGCGAGGAGGTCGCGGTGCTGGCGGGGGTGAACGTGGACTACTACACCCGCCTGGAACAGGGCCGCGAGCGCCACCCCTCGGCCTCCGTCGTCGACGCACTCGGCCAGGCCCTGCGGCTGGACGCCGACGCCCACGCCCACCTGCACCGGCTGGCCGGGACGGTGCCGGGCGACCGGTTCGGCCCCACCACGGACCGGGTCAGTCCCGCCCTTCGCCAGCTGCTGGACGGCTACCCGGGCGCCCCGGCGTTCGTCGTCGACCTGACCCTGGACATCCTGGCGGGCAACGCCCTGGCCGACGCCCTGCACTCCCCCTTCGAGCGGGCGGACAACCTGGCCCGCATGGTCTTCCTCGACCCGGCGGGGCGGCAGTTCTACACCCGGTGGGGCGACACGGCGCAGACCACCGCGGGCCACCTGCGCCAGGCTGCCGGACTCGCCCCCGACGCCCCACGGCTGCGGGCCCTCCTCCACGCCCTCACCGAACACAGCGCGGACTTCGCCCGCCTCTGGGACACCCACGCCGTGCACGGCAAGACCCTGGACGCCAAGCACCTGCTCCACCCCGACGTCGGCCACCTGACCCTCACGTACCAGGCCTTCGACGTGCGCGACGCTCCAGGCCAGCAACTCGTCGTCTACCAGGCCGCGCCCGGCAGCCCCAGCGCCGATGCCCTCGCACTGCTGGGCTCGCTCCACGCGACCTCGGACCGGACCGCCGGATAGCAGCGCCGGCACGCCCCACCGGCCGCCGAGACCGCCCGGCCGGAAATCCGGATGCGGGTGACGCGCGGCCGCCCCTACGCTGCCCCGCGGGAAGGGCAAGGCGACGTATCGGCCGTCAGTGGATCGGAGATGCCCCGACATGACCAGTCAGCTGTTGGCGATCTGCTTCAACGCGACCCGCCCGTCGGACCTGGCGCGCTTCTGGTCCGGGGTCCTCGGCTGGGAACCGGCCGACGGTCCGGACGACGACGTCGCGATCCAGTCCCCCGACACCACCGGGTTCCGCATCCGTTTCCTGCCCGGCGCACAGCCCAAGACCCGCCAGAACCGGGCCCACTTCGACCTGACGAGCGGCTCCCCTCAGGAGCAGCGGCAGACGGTGGCCAGGGTGTTGGAGCTCGGCGGCAGGCACATCGACGTGGGGCAGCTGCCGGAGGAGGAGCATGTCGTCCTCGCCGATCCGGACGGCAACGAGTTCTGCGTCATCGAGGCAGGCAACAAGTTCCTCGCCGACACCGGCTTCATCGGCGCGCTGGCCTGCGACGGCACCCAGGAGGTCGGCTACTTCTGGAGCGAGGCGCTGCGCTGGCCGCTGGTCTGGGACCAGGACGAGGAGACCGCGATCCAGTCGCCCGACGGCGGCACGAAGATCACGTGGGGTGGTCCGCCGGTGCCGCCGAAGACGGGTCCGAACAGGCTCTTCTTCGAGCTGGGCAGTCCCGCGGGCACCGACGGGGAGGCAGAGATCGACCGCCTGCTCTCCCTGGGCGCGACCCGCCCGGACGGCGCCGCGGGCGCCGGCGACCGCGACGCCGTGCTGCTGCTCGACCCCGACGGCAACGAGTTCCGCGTGCGGAGAACCCCGTAGCGGGACTCTGGCTGCCGGCCCCGCGCGGGTGAGCCGAGCGTAAGGGCCAGGTCGTTCCGGTGGCGGGAAATCGTCGATACGGTGATGGTGGGCGGCGGGGACTTCTTCGTGCGCAGGGAGAGCTGCAGATGCCCGAGATCACCACTCCGTACCCGACCGGCACCCCGTGCTGGGTCGATCTGATGGCGCAGGACCAGCAGGCGGCGCTGGACTTCTACCGTGACCTGTTCGGCTGGCAGGGCGAGGTCGGCGGGGCCGACTTCGGCGGGTACGCGGTCTGCACGCTGCACGGCAAGCCGGTGGCGGGCATCGGCGCGGCCATGGCGCCGGAGGGGCAGCCGGAGCCGCCGACCGTGTGGACCACCTATCTGGCCAGCACCGACGCCCAGGCCACCCAGGACACCATCGTCTCGGCCGGTGGCACGCTGATCGCCCCCGTGATGGACGTCGGCGGCATCGGCCGGATGCTGATCGCCGCCGACCCGCAGGGCGCGGTGTTCGGGGTGTGGCAGCCGGGCGAGTTCCACGGCGCCGGGGTGGTCAACGAGCCGGGCGCGCTGATCTG
Organism: Streptomyces sp. NPDC051987; assembly: GCF_040680735.1. Classification (NCBI taxonomy): domain Bacteria; kingdom Bacillati; phylum Actinomycetota; class Actinomycetes; order Kitasatosporales; family Streptomycetaceae; genus Streptomyces; species Streptomyces sp. NPDC051987. The sequence continues at coordinate 65,154 of NZ_JBFAXI010000015.1, forward strand.
GAACGAGCTGAACACCAGCGACGTACCCGGCGCCACCGGCTTCTACGGCGAGGCCTTCGGGATCGAGATCGAGCCGATGGAGGGCGCCGACGGGACCTACTGGTCGCTGAACGTCGGCGGCCGGGGCGTCGGCGGCGCCGCCCGGCTCGGCGACGACCGGCCCGGCGTCCCCCCGCACTGGCTCACCTACTTCGCGGTCGACGACGTCGACTCGACCGTGGACGCCCTGGTCAAGCGGAACGGCACGGTCATCGCACCGCCGTTCGAGATGATGGCCGGCCGCATGTCCGTGGTCGCCGACCCGCAGGGCGCCACCTTCGCGGTCTTCAAGCCGAAGCCCATGTGAGCGGCCGGGCGACGTCCCCGGCAGAGCAGCCCCTTGCCGCGATCACCAGACCCTGGCCCCCTTCCGCTTTCCGTCCCGCTGGGGATACCCCTGAGGTGACCGGCGGTACGAGAGCGGAGGAGGACGGGGTCATGGGGACCGAAGAGGCCGCAGACGGCTGGCGGGTGGACGGGCGCTGCACGAACTGCGACGTGGCGCGGCAGCTCGCCCCGGGGCTCGTCGGGGAGGTGGCGGGGCGCTCGGCCGTACTGCGCCAGCCGCGCGACGACGCGGAGGCGGCACGGCTGCACGCGGCGGCGCACGCCTGCCCCACCCGGTCGGTCCGGCCCCCGGGCGGGCGGCTGGACCCGGCCCGGGATCCGTTCCCGATGCCGCTGGACGACGGTGCCGCCACCGGCACCGGCACCGTGCTGCTGTGCGGGCACAACTCCCCGCACACCGCCGGCGCCAACTCCTACCTGCTGCGCCGTCCCGACGGCACGTCGATGATGATCGACACCCCCCGGTGGAGCCCCGCGCTCGCCGCCCGCCACGAGGCGTCCGGTCCCGTCACCGACGTACTCCTCACCCACCGCGACCACGCCGCGCACGGCCGTCGCTACGCCGACCGGTTCGGTGCCCGGCTCTGGATCCACGAGGGCGACCTCGACGCCGCCCCGGACGCCGACCGGGTGCTGCGCGGCACCGAACCGGCCGAGATCGGCGCCGGTGTCCTCGCCCTCCCCTTTCCCGGGCACACCCGGGGCAGCGTGGTCTACCTGGCCGACGAGCGGTACTGCTTCAGCGGCGACAGCTTCTACTGGTCGCGCACGACCGCGGACATCGAGGTGGTGGACAGCGTCACCTGGTACTCCATCCGCGAACTGGCCGCCTCGCTGAACCGGGGCGCCGACCGGCTGCGCTTCGAGTGGCTGCTGCCGGGGCACGGCGACCGCCGCCGTCTGTCCCGCGCGGACATGACCGCCCGGCTACGGAACCTGGCGGCCCGCACGCGGGAACTCCCGCCCCGCCCGGTGGACTTCACCGCGGTGCGCTGGTGAGCCTCCTGCCCGGCCCGACAACCGGCCCGTCACGTCCGGTCCCGTTCCCCACCCCGCGGTACCCCGCGGTGACAGGACAGGGCTGCGACGAGAGGACCCTGGACGGCGCCGCGCAGGGAGCCGCCCGGTGATCAGTCCTCGCCGCCGCCCGCCCCGGGGCGGCGGCGCACCAGGCCCCTGACCCAGGCCGACAGGAACACCAGGTACGCGGCGGCGACGCCGAGCGTCCAGACCGGCGTGAGCCCGCCGCCCGTGATCACGGCCACCTCCGGCACGGCGACGAACAGCAGCAGCACGCCGTCGCGGATCTCCGTCCGGGTCATGCGGGAATTCCACAGGTCAGACCGCGAGTGAGCCGGTCCCGGCGGCGCGCCCATCGGTCACGATTGGATTTCGGCCACCTCCGGCCCCTTGCCCGTCCCCCGTGTAATCGATTCCAATCCTCCGTACACAATCGTGTAATCGATTCCACGAGGAGGTGGAGCGGCGATGGCGAGCATCAAGGACGTCGCTGCCGAGGCGGGGGTCTCCGTCGCCACGGTGTCGCGGGTCCTGAACGACCATCCGTCGGTCAGTGACGACGCCCGGACGCGGGTGCTGGCGGCCGTCGCCGTGCTGGGCTACCGCCCGAACGCCGTCGCCCGCTCCCTGCGCACCGACCAGACCCGCACCCTCGGCCTGGTCATCAGCGACGTGCTGAACCCCTACTTCACCGAACTGGCCCGCTCCGTCGAGGAGGCGGCCCGCGCCCTCGGCTACAGCGTCATCATCGGCAACGCCGACGAGCGGCCGGACCTCCAGGACCACCACGTGCGGACCCTGCTCGACCGGCGGATCGACGGACTGCTGGTCTCCCCCACCGACGGCGGCTCGCCGCTGATGCTGGAGGCGGCGCGGGCCGGGACGCCCATGGTGTTCGTCGACCGGTGGATCCCGGGCGTCGACGTGCCGGTGGTCCGGGCGGACGGGCGGGCCGCGATCCGCGATCTCGTCGCCCACCTGTGCGGGCTCGGGCACCGGCGGGTCGCGATCATCGCCGGGCCGGCGGCCACCACCACCGGCAGCGAGCGTGTCGAGGCCTTCCGGGAGGCGCTCGCCGAGTACGGCGTCCCCCTCCCCGACGCCTACATCGGCCAGGGCGACTTCCAGGCCGAGAGCGGACGGCGGGTCACCGAGGGGTTCCTCGACCTGCCCGAGCCGCCCGAGGCCGTGTTCGCCGCGGACAACCTGATGGCGCTGGGCGCGCTGGACGCGATCCGGGCGCGGGGGCTGCGGGTGCCGTACGACATGGCACTCGCCGCCTTCGACGACATCCCCTGGTTCGTGCACACCGACCCGCCCGTCACCGCCATCGCCCAGCCCACCGGCGAGCTGGGCCGCGCCGCCGTGCACGCGCTGATCGACCGGATCGAGGGGCGGCCCCCGCGGTCCGTCACCCTTCCCGCCCGGCTCGTCGTCCGCCGCTCCTGCGGCGAAGGCCGCGACGAGAACCGCGGCCAGAACCAGACCCCTGTGCAAAGGAGCACGTCGTGAGCGACCCGGACGAGTTGCTGCGCATCGAGGGCATACGCAAGTCCTTCCCCGGGGTGGTCGCGCTCGACGGCGTCGACTTCGACCTGCGCCGGGGCGAGGTGCACGTGCTCCTCGGTGAGAACGGCGCGGGCAAGAGCACCCTCATCAAGATGCTCTCCGGCGCCTACACCCCCGACGCGGGGCGGATCCTGGCCGGCGGCGAGGAGGTGCGCATCCATGGTGCGCAGGACTCCGAGCGGCTCGGGATCGCCACCATCTACCAGGAGTTCAACCTCGTGCCCGACCTCACGGTCGCCGAGAACATCTTCCTGGGCCGGCAGCCGCGCCGCTTCGGGATGATCGACCGCAAGCGGATGGAGGCCGACGCCGAGGTCCTGCTGCAGCGGGTCGGCGTCGACGTGCCGCCCCGCGCGCGGGTCCGTGACCTCGGCATCGCCCGGCTCCAGATGGTCGAGATCGCCAAGGCGCTCAGCCTGGACGCGCGGGTGCTCATCATGGACGAGCCGACCGCCGTCCTCACCTCGGAGGAGGTGGAGAAGCTCTTCGCGATCGTGCGGCAGTTGCGCGCGGACGGGGTCGGGATCGTCTTCATCACGCACCACCTGGAGGAGATCGCCGCGCTCGGGGACCGGGTGACGGTCATCCGGGACGGGAAGAGCGTGGGCCAGGTGCCCGCCACCACCCCGCAGGACGAGCTGGTGCGGCTGATGGTCGGACGCTCGATCGAGCAGCAGTACCCGCGCGAGCGGACCGAGGCCGGGGCCGCGCTGCTCTCCGTCCAGGGGCTGACCCGCGACGGGGTCTTCCACGACGTGAGCTTCGAGGTGCACGCGGGCGAAGTCGTCGGGATCGCCGGGCTGGTGGGCGCCGGTCGCACGGAGGTCGTCCGGGCGGTCTTCGGGGCCGACCCGTACGACAGGGGAGCCGTGCGGGTCGCCGGTACGGCGCTCAGGCGCTCCGACGTGAGCGCGGCCCTGGCGGCCGGGATCGGGCTCGTCCCGGAGGACCGCAAGGGCCAGGGGCTGGTGCTCGACGCCTCGGTCGAGGAGAACCTCGGCCTGGTGACCCTCCGGAAGGCGACCCGGGCCGGGATCGTCGACCTCAAGGGGCAGCACCTCGCCGCCGAGCGGATCGCCGGGCAGCTGGGCGTGCGGATGGCCGGGCTCGGCCAGCAGGTGCGCACCCTCTCCGGCGGCAACCAGCAGAAGGTCGTCATCGGCAAGTGGCTGCTCGCCGACACCAGGGTGCTGATCCTCGACGAGCCGACGCGCGGCATCGACGTGGGCGCCAAGGTCGAGATCTACCAGCTGATCAACGAACTCACGGCCGCCGGGGCCGCCGTGCTGATGATCTCCAGCGACCTGCCGGAGGTCCTCGGGATGAGCGACCGGGTGCTGGTGATGGCCCAGGGCCGGATCGCGGGCGAACTGGCCGCGGCCGAGGCCACCCAGGACGCCGTGATGGCACTCGCCGTCAGCACCCCCGCCGCCCTCGCCACCCCTGGCACCCCGGCCCCCACTTCCACCACAACCGACAAGGAGGCCGGACGTGGCCACTGACACGCTCAAGAACCAGAACGCGGGCGCCGGTGGCGTCTCCGGCGTGCGCCGGCTGCTCCTCGACAACGGCGCGCTCACCGCGCTGATCGTCCTGGTCATCGCCATGTCGGCGCTGTCCGGGGACTTCCTCACCACCGACAACCTGCTCAACGTCGGCGTCCAGGCGGCCGTGACGGCCATCCTCGCCTTCGGCGCGACCTTCGTGATCGTCGCGGCGGGCATCGACCTGTCGGTCGGCTCGGTGGCGGCCCTGTCGGCCACCGTGCTGGCGTGGAGCGCCACCTCGCACGGGGTGCCGGTGTTCCTGGCCGTCGTCCTCGCCGTGGCCACCGGCGTCGTGGCCGGTCTGGTCAACGGCTTCCTCATCGCGTACGGCAAGCTGCCGCCGTTCATCGCGACGCTCGCGATGCTGTCGGTGGGGCGCGGTCTGGCGCTGGTGATCTCGGCGGGCTCCCCCATCGCCTTCCCCGGCTCGGTCTCGCACCTCGGTGACACCCTCGGCGGCTGGCTGCCGGTGCCGGTGCTGGTCATGGTCCTCATGGGGCTGATCGCGGCCTTCGTGCTCGGCCGGACCTACATCGGCCGCTCGATGTACGCGATCGGCGGCAACGAGGAGGCCGCCCGGCTGTCCGGGCTGCGGGTGAACAAGCAGAAGCTCGCCATCTACGCCCTGTCCGGGCTGTTCGCCGCCGTCGCCGGCATCGTGCTGGCCGCCCGGCTCTCCTCGGCGCAGCCGCAGGCCGCCAACGGCTACGAACTGGACGCCATCGCGGCCGTCGTGATCGGCGGCGCCTCGCTGGCCGGCGGCACCGGCAAGGCGTCCGGGACGCTGATCGGCGCGCTGATCCTCGCGGTGCTGCGCAACGGCCTCAACCTGCTGAACGTCTCCGCGTTCTGGCAGCAGGTCGTCATCGGTGTCGTCATCGCGCTGGCCGTGCTGCTGGACACCGTGCGCCGCAAGGCCGGGGCCACCCCGCTCGCCGCCGGCACCGGCGGCGGCAAGGGCAGGCAGGCCGGGACGTACGCGCTCGCCGCGGTCGTCACGGCGGCCCTGGTGGCGGCGACCTCGCTGCTGCACACCGGCTCCTCCTCCACCACTCCGAAGATCGGCCTGTCCCTGTCCACCCTCAACAACCCCTTCTTCGTGCAGATCCGGGCCGGTGCCCAGGCCGAGGCGCGCAGGCAGGGCGTGGACCTGACCGTGACCGACGCCCAGAACGACGCCTCGCAGCAGGCCAACCAGCTGCAGAACTTCACCAGTTCGGGGCTCGGCGCGATCATCGTGAACCCGGTCGACTCGGACGCGGCGAGCAACTCCGTGAAGGCGGCCGACAAGGCGGACATCCCGGTGATCGCCGTGGACCGCGGGGTGAACAACGCGAGGACGGCGACGCTGGTCGCCTCCGACAACGTCGCCGGCGGCGAGCTGGCCGCGAAGACGATCGCCGAGAAGCTCGGCGGCCGGGGCAGGATCGTGATCCTGCAGGGCCAGGCCGGCACCTCGGCCGCCCGGGAGCGGGCGCAGGGCTTCGCCGAGGGCCTCAGGGCCTACCCCGGCATCCAGGTGGTGGCCCAGCAGCCCGCCGACTTCGACCGCACCAAGGGCCTCGACGTGATGTCGAACCTGCTCCAGGCGCACCCGGACGTCCAGGGCGTCATCGCCGCCAACGACGAGATGGCGCTCGGCGCGATCAAGGCGCTGGGTTCCAAGGCCGGTTCGTCGGTCTCGGTGGTCGGCTTCGACGGCACCCCGGACGGCCTGACCGCGGTGAAGAACGGCACGCTGTTCGCGTCGGTGGCCCAGCAGCCCAGCCAGCTGGGGAAGATCGCCGTGGACAACGCCCTCAAGTCGATCAAGGACCAGAAGATCCCGTCGGCGATCAAGGTGCCGGTGAAGGTGGTCACGAAGGACAACGTGGCCGGTTTCACGGGCTGAGCCCCCAAGGGGGCGGCCGGGCGCTTGAATGGAGCCCCCGGCCGCCCTCCCGTCCGTCGTCCAGCCGTTTAGGGAGTCAACTGATGTACGACTACGACCTTCTGGTCGTGGGTTCGGCCAACGCCGACCTGGTGATCCGTGTCGAGCGGCGGCCCGGCGCGGGGGAGACCGTGCTCGGCGGCGACCTCGCCACGCACCCCGGCGGCAAGGGCGCCAACCAGGCGGTCGCGGCCGCCCGGCTCGGTGCGCGAACCGCCCTGCTGGCCCGGGTCGGCGACGACGCGCACGGCAGGCTGCTGCTCGACTCGCAGCGGTCGGCCGGGGTGGACACGGTGGGCGTGCTGGTGGGCGGGGCGCCGACCGGGGTCGCCCTCATCACCGTGGACCCGTCCGGCGACAACAGCATCGTGGTCTCCCCGGGCGCGAACGGCCGTCTCACCCCGGCGGACGTACGGGCCGCGGTGAGCCTCTTCCACGCCTCCCGGGTGGTGTCCACGCAGCTGGAGATCCCCCTGGAGACGGTGGTGGAGGTGGTGCGGAGCCTCCCTCCCGGCAGCCGGTTCGTGCTCAACCCCTCCCCGCCGCGGCCGCTGCCGGGCGAGGTCCTGGCGGCCTGCGACCCGCTGATCGTGAACGAGCACGAGGCGCGGGTGATCCTCGGCGAGGCGTGCGTGAGCGACGAACCGGCCGACTGGGCGCGGCTGCTGCTCGCCAAGGGACCGAGGTCGGTGGTGGTGACGCTGGGCGCGCGGGGCGCGCTGGTGGCCGACCGGCACGGCGTCGAGTCGGTGCCGTCCGTGCGGGTGGACGCGGTGGACACCACGGGCGCCGGGGACGCGTTCACGGCGGCCCTCGCGGTACGGCTGGGCGCGGGCGAGCCGCTCGGCGCGGCGGCGGCGTACGCGGCCCGGGTCGGGGCGGCGGCGGTGACCAGGCGGGGCGCGCAGGAGTCGTACCCGACGGCGGCGGAGGTGGCGGCGCTGTGAAGCGGGCGGGCATTCTCAACCGTCATCTCGCGGGCGCGCTGGCCGAGTTGGGGCACGGGGACGGGGTGCTGGTCTGCGACGCCGGGATGCCGGTCCCCAGGGGGCCGCGGGTGGTGGACCTGGCGTTCCGGGCCGGGGTGCCGTCCTTCGCGGAGGTGCTGGAGGGGCTGCTGGCCGAGCTGGTGGTGGAGGGCGCGACGGCGGCGGCCGAGGTGTGCGAGGCCAATCCGGCCGCCGCCGCGCTGCTGGCCGGGCACTTTCCCGACCTGGCCCTGGTCCCGCACGAGCGGCTGAAGGCCTTGTCGGGGGACGCGCGCCTGGTCGTACGGACCGGGGAGGCGCGGCCCTACGCAAACGTGCTGCTGCGGTGCGGGGTGTTCTTCTAGGGCGTGGCGGCCGGCCGGCGGAGCATCGGGTTCCCGCGCCGTACCTGGGACTTTTCATCCCGGTGAAAGGTGATGGCCGCCCTCTGCCCCGATTGGCAGCATCACTCGACAGCGTCGCGCATCACCCCTCGTGTCCCCTGGGGCGCACGGCGCCGTGCCGCGGCGTCGACGCGCCGACGGCACTCCACGTGCGAACAGCCTGAGAAAGAGGGACATTGCATGAGATCCTTCCGTTCAGCCGCAGCACTCGCCGCCACCGTCCTGGCCGTTCTCGTCGGTCTCTGCCTTCCCGGCAGCGCCGCCGCGGCCGACGGCCACTCGGCCGTCCGGGCGGCGGGGCCGGCCGCCGCCGCGCCGCAAGCGGTCCGGGGCGCCGCCTCCGCCGCCGTCTCCCCGCAGGCCATCGGGGACTGCCCGAGCACCTACTTCTGTTTCTGGGTCAACTCCGGTTACAACGACGGACCGGGCAAGTTCTCCGGTGCCAACACCAACTGGGGTGACTACAGCCACTCCAGCTGCTCCGGCGGGACGTGGAACAACTGCGCCTCCTCCGGCTACAACCACGGCACCAGCGGTCTGGGCGTCGAGGTGTGGAACGGCACGGGCTACACCGGGCTCTCCGCCTGCCTGCCCAAGGACTGGTCCAACAACAACTTCGCCAACCTCGTCTGGCCGGATTCGAGCACCAGCTTCAACGACTCGATCAGCAGCAACTACTGGACCTCGGCCTGCTGACCGGGAACCCTCCGGCCACCGGATGACGGGCGACCACCCATGACAGAGCTCCCGCGCCGCCGTGCCCGGCGCGCACCGACCCGCCTGCTGCCCCTGCTGATCCTCGCCGTGACCCTGGTCTGCGCCGCCGCGACCGCGTGCACCGGACCGAGCGCGGCCGCATCCGCCGGGGCGGCCACGGCGGCGCGGGAGCCCTCTCACGCCGCCGCCGTCCTCACCGAGGACGCCGCCGGCCTGCGCCGGCGCTGGCAGCTGTTCAGTGCCCTGCAAATCCTCACCCAGCGCTGCATGCGCGACCGTGGGCTGCGCTACCTGGTCACCAGCGCGGGCCCGCTGCCACCGGCCGGAGCGACCACGGCCGAGACGATCGGCTCCCGCTCGGCTCCCGGCTACGGCGTCTCCACCGCGCTCGGCCGGATGAACAGCGGTCCCACGGCCCAGGACCGGTACGTCCGTTCGCTGTCCGCGGCCGAACAGGCCCGCTACACCACCGCGCTCGACGGCCCGGCCGGCCGGACGGCCCCGCTGACGCTGCCCAGCGGAGCGAGCGGGTCCTACGCGACGGACGGCTGCGTGGCCAGGGCTCGGGCCGGACTGTACGGCACCGTGCGGGCCGCGCTGGAGGACACGCTCGTGCCGCAGGACGTCGGCCATCTGCTGGAGCGGTACCTGACCACCGACTCCTCCTACCAGAAGGCGCTGAAGCGATGGCAGGAGTGCATGGCCGGGACCGGTCACGCGGCGCAGACTCCCGCCGCGCTGATCCAGTCGTTGCAGGCCAAGGCCGTCCAGGGGGCGAGCGCACCGCAGTTGGCGCGGGAGCAGCGGGCCGCGGCGACGGCCGACCAGCGCTGCGACGCGCAGAGCGGCCTGCGCGCGACGGCCGCCGCGCGGCGCGACGTCTTCCTGCGCGGCCAGCCCGCGCGGACGCGGGATCGGCTGGAAACGGTCTGGCAGCACCGGCAGCGGGCCCTCGTCCGGGCGGCGGCCCTGCTCGGCCAGGACGCCGGGTGAAGTCCCCGCACCGGGACCGGTGCGGGAAACGCTCAGGTGGCCCGGGGGGCGAGAGGGTCCTGCGGTGCCTGACGTGACGTCGCCCTGAGCATCGCGGCGCCGAGCGGGGTGAGGGTGTGCAGGACGGCGTTGTGGCGGCGCTGGCTGACGACCAGGCCGGCGTCGCGCAGGACGGTGGTGTGGCGGGTGGCGGTCGGCACCGACACTCCCAGGAACCGGGCCAGTTCGGAGGTGGTCGCGCCGAGCGCGAGGGATCGCAGCGCGGCCGCGCGGGTCCGGCCGAGCAGCGCGGCGAGGGAGGCGTCGGGCGGGACGTCGGGGGCGGTCGCGCGCAGGCCGTGCACGGGGTAGACGAGGATGGGCCGGAGGGTGTCGTCCGCCATGGAGATCGGTGACTGCCAGCAGAAGTACGAGGGAATCAGGCGCAGTCCGCGCCCTGCGAGGTACAGGTCCCTGTCCTCGACGTAGTCGACGTACAGCACCGGCGGCTGCCAGCGGACGGCGGGCGAGAGGCCGCGCAGCATCGCGTCGAGCCCGTTGTCGAGGGCGTCCCGGGCCCGCAGGGCGCGTTCCCCGGCGACGCCGACGGCGACGCGGCTCTCGTGGGGCGCGATCACCGTGTCGTGGTAGGCACGCAGGAGCTTCGCCAGTTCCTCCCGGGTCTCCCGCTCCACCAGCCGGGGCGCCCAGTCGGGGGCACCGGTGAGCCGGTCCAGCAGCCGGATCTCGTGGGCGACCCGGACGGGCGGGGTGTCGACGACCGCCGCGAGCCCCGAGTCCAGGCCGTCGGCGGCCTCGTGCGGGGTGAGGAAGTCGGGCAGGTAGCGGGCCCGGGGCAGCATCGGGACCAGCAGCCGTCGTACGGCCACCCCGAGCGGGGTGCCGGAGAGGGTGGTCCGGGTCTCCCGGTACCAGTCGGCGTACGCCCAGCGGCCCCGCGAGGTCTGTAACCGGTGCAGGCTGCAGGTGATCTCCCAGAGCGGGTCGGGGGCGCTCGCCACCCGGACCCGGACCAGGTCCTCAGACGTGAAGTGGATACGCAGCACGAGAACCGCCCCCCGAGTCGGACCGCCGTCCCGCCCAGAAAGCAGCGTGCGGCACACGGCTGTCGGAGACAACTCAGGAATCGGCCGCGTCGACGCGGCACGGGCCCGGACATGCTTCGAGGGGGCCCGGTCCACCGACCGAACCCCCTCGGCTTTCCCCTCCGTATCAGGACCCCCGTGATCCCCCCGGATCCCCCTCCGAAAATCCTGATGCCACATACGACCAGCGGGGCGGGAAAGGGTTGTACGCCGATCCGGGATTTCTCGGTCTCCGTCCCATGGCGTGGACCGCCTCTCCGTGTGCCGTGCCCGGCCACGTGCTTCGTTCCGACGGCAGACCGGACCGCCCGGACCGGACGGGACGGAACGGGGGTGAACGTGCTGTCAGTCCTCCAGCCGGACCGGCATCAGCAAGGAGAAGGCGCCCTCGTCGTCGGGGCGGCGGATCGCGATCGGCGCCGTGGGCGTGCCGAACTCCAGAATCAGCTGCTCACGGGCCCCGGCGGCCAGCGCTGCCAGCAGGAACTCACGGTTCACGGCGACGCGGTCCGCGTCCTCGTCGTCATCGGCGCAGAGGGTCACCGCACCGTCGTCCGCCACCCTCAGCACGCTGAGGTCATGCGCTCCGGCCTCTCCGGAACGGACCGGACCGGTCTCCAGAGCCCGCCGGAAGGCCGCCACCTCGACGACGGCGCGGCGTCCGCCGGCCCGGGGCAGCAGCCGACGGTAGTCGGGGAAGTCATGGTCGAGGCACCGACCGGCCGCCTGCCTGTCCCCGCACTCCAGTGCCACGCGGTCACCGTCGACGGAGAGCCGCACCGGTCCCTCGCCGTCCGACAGCGCCCGCATCGCGTCGGCGAGCGGGGTGGGCACGATGACCTGCACCCGGCTCCCGTCATGCCCGGCGATACCGGCCCGCGCGACCGCCATGCGGTACCGGTCGGTGGCCACGGCGTGCAGGCTCTCGCCGTCGATGTCGAGCAGAACCCCGCCGAGCATCGGCAGTTCGGGATCGGTGCTCACCGCGAAACGAACCGTGTCCAGCGCGGCCGCCAGTTCCGGCGCGGCGACGGACAGGCGGACGGTGGCGATGCGGAGCGAGGTCATGACGTTCTCCCGGTGATCGAGCAGTGCGCGGAGCGTGGAGAACTCGCCGCGGGCATCGGACAGCCCCTGTTCGAGACGGCGCAGGTGTGCCGTGAGCAGTTTCCGGACCAGATCGGTGTCGGCGCCGGACCAGCCGGCCAGCACCAGCCGGATGTCCGCCAGCGGCATCCCGGCCCGGCGCAGGCAGGCCAGCAGCCGCGCCTCTTCGAGCTGCCCGGGTTCGTACCAGCGGTAGCCGCTCACCGGGTCCACCCAGGCGGGGACCAGCACACCGGCACGGTCGTAGAACCGCAGGGCGCTCACGCCCAGGCCGCTGTCACGGGCCATCTCTCCGATGCTGCGCATGTCGTTCTCCACACCCCGCACTCTGGGCCCTGCACAAGGTCGAGGGTCAACCGGACGGCAACCGTGCACCGCGGCTGTCGGCGACACGCTTGACGTCTCTCAGTGACTCACTCAGCCGCCGGGCGAGGTAACGGAGTTCCTCGCCGGTCAGGCGGTGCTCCGTCAGGAGTGCGTCCGCATGGTCCAGCAGGCCGTCCGCCATGCCGAGTTGCAGACCCTTCGAGGGTTTCCTGAGCGGCAACCTGATGGATGATCCGGCACTGGTGAGCGTCTGCCAGACCGCCTACGCTCTGGCCCTGAGCGACGCCTTGTCGCAGCAGGAGTCACTGGCCCTTGTCAGAGCGGCAGCAGAGGAACACGTACATGGCCAGCAGTGAGCACATCGTCTCCGACGCATCCGCCATCACCGGGTGGTACAAGTCCAGCTACAGCGGCGGTGACCAGGGCGAGTGCCTCGAAGTAGCCCGTGGCCACGCCGTCGTACCCGTCCGCGACAGCAAGGCGGGGTCCACCGGCCCGGCGCTGGTCTTCTCGTCCGACGGCTGGGCCGCGTTCGTCGGGGCCCTGCGGGACGGGCGTATCAGTCGCTGACGCCCCGGAAGTGCAGAGCTCAGCGGTTCAGGTCCATGACGCCGACGCCGAGTCCTTCGTACGGCTCCGGTTCCACGGAGGCGATCAGGCCGCCCGTGGGGAGCGTCTGGTTCGGGCGCGCGGTGTGCACTGCGGCGGAAACACCGAAGTCGACGCCTGCGCGGTGCAGTTCGGCGATGGTGACCGCCATGGAGTAGTCGTCGTCGACGAGATGGAGTACGTCCACCAGCACGCCCACGTGGTCGACGATCCCGGCACGTTGACGCTCGGCCTCCAGGAGACACAGGACAGGCACCCACAGACGCATGTCGTCACTGGCGGCAGCGGCGTGGATCAGGCCGGAGACCTGCTTGTCGCCTCCCATCGCCAGGAGGGTGGGGGTGTCGAGGACGTAGTGCTCGGTCCAGCTCAAGGGTTCGGCTCCGTCCCGGACGAGGCGGCACGGTGTGCGGCGGCGGCCTCCCGCATCTTGCGCCGCATCTCGGCGGACTCCTCGTCCGAAACGTAGTGACCGAAGCGCTCGGCAAGCAGCGCGCGCGTGCGGTCGGCCCGTTCCTTGATCTGCTCGGGGGTCAGCGTCTGAGCGGCTATGTCCTGCATGAGGGCACGGAGGCTGGTGCCTCGCGCCTCGGCCACGGCGGCCAGTTGGTCACGGACTTCGGCGGGCACACGGATCATGACGTCGGACATGCATCGAGTATACGGCACGTATACACCACGTGCGGCGGCGGCCAGAGAACAGGTCCGCTTCTTCGGCCGCCTCGCCGGACTACGCCGTGTGGGTCAGGAAGCGTTCCGCCGTCTCCGCCAGCACCTCCCGCCCGTCCCGCGCCCACAGCCCGTCGTTGAAGAGCTCCACCTCGATGGCGCCGGTGTAACCGGCCGCCTCCACGTACCCCTTCCACTCGCGCATGTCGATCGCGCCGTCGCCGATCTGCCCGCGGCCGTTGAGGACGCCCTCGGGCAGCGGGGTGGTCCAGTCGGCGAGCTGGAAGGTGTGGATGCGGCCGCCCGCGCCGGCCCGCGCGATCTGCTCGGGCGCCCGGTCGTCCCACCAGATGTGGTACGTGTCGACGGTGACGCCGACCTGGTGGGCCGGGAAGCGTTCCGCGAGGTCCAGGGCCTGGGTGAGGGTGGAGACCACGCAGCGGTCGGCGGCGTACATCGGGTGGAGCGGCTCGATGGCCAGGCGGACGCCGTGCTGTTCGGCGTAGGGGCCGAGTTCGGCGAGGGCGTCGGCGATGCGGTCACGGGCGCCGGGCAGGTCCTTGGAGCCGGCCGGCAGGCCGCCGGAGACCAGGACCAGGGTGTCCGTGCCGAGGGTCGCGGCCTCCTCGACCGCCCGCCGGTTGTCGGCGAGGGCGGCCGCCCGCTCGTCCGGGTCGATCGCGGTGAGGAAGCCGCCCCTGCACAGCGTGGTGACGGTCAGTCCGGCCTCGCGGACCAGCTTGGCGGCCGCCTCGACGCCGTACGACTGCACCGGTTCGCGCCACAGGCCGACGGCCGGTACCCCCAGTTGCCCGCAGGCGTCGACCAGTTCGGGCAGTGACAGCTGCTTGACGGTCATCTGGTTGATGGAGAAACGGGACAGGTCGCCGGTCACTGGCTGACTCCGTACAGGGCGAGGAGGGTCTTCATGCGGTCCTCGGCCAGCTTGGGGTCCGGGAACAGGCCCAGCCCGTCGGCGAGTTCGTAGGCACGCGCGAAGTGCGGCAGCGAGCGCGCCGACTGGAGGCCGCCGACCATGGTGAAGTGGGACTGGTGGCCGGCCAGCCAGGCCAGGAACACCACGCCCGTCTTGTAGAACCGGGTGGGGGTCTGGAAGAGGTGCCGGGAGAGCTCCACGGTGGGGTCGAGGAGACCCCGGAAGCCCGCCGTGTCACCGGTGTCCAGGATCCGCACCGCCTCGGCCGCCAGGGGTCCCAGCGGGTCGAAGATGCCGAGCAGGGCGTGGCTGAAGCCCTGCTCGTCGCCCGCGATCAGCTCGGGGTAGTTGAAGTCGTCGCCGGTGTAGCAGCGGACGCCCTGCGGCAGGCGGCGGCGCAGGTCGACCTCGCGCTGCGCGTCGAGCAGGGAGACCTTGATGCCGTCGACCTTGTCGGGGTGGGCGGCGATGACCTCCAGGAAGGTGTTGGTGGCCGCGTCCAGGTCGGACGAGCCCCAGTAGCCCTCCAGCGCAGGGTCGAACATCGGGCCGAGCCAGTGCAGGACCACCGGCTCGGCGGCCTGGCGCAGCAGGTGGCCGTAGACGTCGAGGTAGTCCTCGGGCCCGGCGGCGGTGGCGGCGAGCGCCCGGGAGGCCATCAGGATGGCCTGCGCGCCGGACTCCTCGACGAGCGCGAGCTGCTCCTCGTAGGCGGCGCGGACCTCGGCGAGGGTCGCCGGGCCGGTGAGCTGGTCGGTGCCGACGCCGCAGGCGATCCGGCCGCCGACGGCACGGGCCTCGGCGGCGCTGCGGCGGATCAGCTCGGCCGCGCCCGCCCAGTCCAGGCCCATGCCGCGCTGGGCGGTGTCCATCGCCTCGGCGACCCCCAGGCCGTGCGACCACAGGTGGCGGCGGAAGGCGAGGGTGGCGTCCCAGTCGACGGCGGCCGGCGAGTCGGGGCTGGTGTCCGCGAAGGGGTCGGCGACGACGTGCGCCGCCGAGAAGACCGTGCGGGAGGTGAAGGGGGTGCCGGGGGTGAGGGCGAGGGGTTCGGTGCGCGGCTCGTAGGTGCGCAGCGACCCGTCCGGGGCGGGGAGGTGGAGGGTCACAGCTCGATCTCCGGGACCTCGATACGGCGGCCCTCCGCCGAGGACCTCAGGCCCAGCTCGGCGAGCTGCACGCCGCGGGCGCCGGCCAGCAGGTCCCAGTGGTAGGGGGCGTCGGCGTAGACGTGCTTGAGGAACAGCTCCCACTGGGCCTTGAAGCCGTTGTCGAACTCGGTGTTGTCGGGGACCTCCTGCCACTGCTCGCGGAAGGCGTAGGTGGCCGGGATGTCCGGGTTCCAGACCGGCTTGGGGGTCGCGCTGCGGTGCTGGACACGGCAGTTGCGCAGGCCGGCGACCGCTGAGCCTTCGGTGCCGTCCACCTGGAACTCGACCAGTTCGTCGCGGTTGACGCGGACCGCCCAGGAGGAGTTGATCTGGGCGACGGCGCCGCCGTCGAGCTCGAAGACGCCGTACGCGGCGTCGTCGGCCGTCGCGTCGTAGGGCTTGCCGTTCTCGTCCCAGCGCTGCGGGATGTGGGTGGCGGTGAGGGCCTGGACGGACCTCACCCGGCCGAACAGCTCGTGCAGGACGTACTCCCAGTGCGGGAACATGTCGACGACGATGCCGCCGCCGTCCTCCGCGCGGTAGTTCCAGGAGGGGCGCTGGGCCTCCTGCCAGTCGCCCTCGAAGACCCAGTAGCCGAACTCCCCGCGGACCGACAGGATCCGGCCGAAGAAGCCGCCGTCGATGAGCCGCTTCAGCTTCAGCAGGCCGGGCAGGAAGATCTTGTCCTGGACGACGCCGGACTTGACGCCCTTGGCGTGCGCGAGCCGGGCCAGCTCCAGGGCACCGTCCAGGCCGGTGGCCGTCGGCTTCTCGGTGTAGATGTGCTTTCCGGCCGCGATCGCCTGCTTGATGGCCTCCTCGCGGGCGGAGGTGACCTGGGCGTCGAAGTAGATGTCGATGGTGGGGTCGGCGAGGACGGCCGCCAGGTCGGTGGAGATGTGCTCGTCCGAGAGGCCGTGGCGGTCGGCGATCTCGCGGAGCGCGTGCTCGCGGCGGCCGACCAGGACCGGCTCCGGCCAGAGCACCGTGCCGTCGCCGAGGTCGAGTCCGCCCTGCTCGCGCAGGGCGAGGATCGAGCGGACGAGGTGCTGGCGGTAGCCCATGCGCCCGGTGACGCCGTTCATGGCGATACGCACCGTCTTGCGGTTCACGTGTTTCCCTTCGTCCGCGTGCGTCTCAGCAACGCAGCAAGCGCTTTCTATATGGTCTGAAGCTAGCCTTTGAACCCTGGTCTGTACAAGACCGTGACGGGGTCGAGTTGTTCGAGGGGGCGAACAACCGGAGTGAATGGCCTTATGGTCTGCACGGCAAGGGGGCTTCCTATGAGCAAGCTGTTGATCGGGCTGCCGATCAGGCTGCGTACGACGACGTACGACGAGACGCGTGACCGGAGGACGACGAGATGACGGTGACCCTGGCGGACGTGGCGGCCCGCGCCCAGGTCTCGCCCGCGACGGTGTCGCGCGTACTGAACGGCAACTACCCCGTGGCGGCGTCCACGCGGGAGCGGGTGCTGCGGGCGGTGGACGAGCTGGACTACGTCCTCAACGGACCGGCGAGCGCGCTCGCGGCGGCCACCTCCGACCTGGTCGGGATCCTGGTCAACGACATCGCCGACCCGTTCTTCGGGATCATGGCGAGCGCGATCCAGGCGGAGATCGGCGGGCCGGGCGGCCGGGCGGGCGGCGAGCGCCTGGCGGTGGTGTGCAACACCGGCGGGTCGCCGGAGCGGGAACTGACGTATCTGACGCTGCTGCAGCGGCAGCGGGCGGCCGCGGTGATCCTCACCGGCGGGGCGATGGAGAACGCGCCGCACGCGGCGGCGGTGGCGGCGAAGCTGCGGAAGCTGGCGGACGCCGGGACCACGGTGGTGCTGTGCGGGCGGCCGCCGGCGCCGGACACCGACGCGGTGGCGCTGACCTTCGACAACCGCGGCGGCGGCAAGCAGCTGACCGAGCACCTGATCGGCCTCGGCCACCGGCGGCTCGGCTACATCGCGGGGCCGGAGGAGCGGACGACCACCCGGCACCGGCTGGAGGGCCACCGGGCCGCGCTGGCCGACGCGGGGATCGAGGAGGACCCGCGCTGGACCGTGCACGGGCGGTACGACCGGCGGGCGGGGTACGAGGCGACGCTGGAGCTGCTGCGGCGGGATCCTTCGCTCACCGCGGTGGTGGCCGCGAACGACTCCGTGGCGCTGGGGGCGTGTGCGGCGCTGCGGGAGTCGGGGCTGCGGATCCCGGCGGACGTGTCGGTGGCGGGCTTCGACGACCTGCCGTTCAGCATCGACGCGGTGCCGTCGCTGACGACGGTGCGGCTGCCGCTGGCCGAGGCGGGGGCCAGGGCCGGGCGGATCGCGATGGGCCGCGAGGAGCCGCCGCCCGGGGGGATCGCGACGGTGCGGGGGGAGCTGATGGTGCGGGGGTCGTCGGGGGTGCCGCGCGACTGAGCGCTCCGCCGGGAGTGGCGCACAGCCCGGAGGGCCGCGAAGCGCTCCGTCGGGAGGGCCGCATGTGGCGGCCGACGGCTGCCGGGTGCGGCGGCGTCGTGGCTGGTCGCGCAGTTCATCGCGCCCCTTCGGGGCGCTTCACGCAGGGCGGGACCCTCACCGGGGGCACGGCTCAGATGCCCCGGACACCACTCGCCCGGCACACGGATCCGGGTGCCCGAAGGTCGGGCACCCGGATCCGTCCTTTGTTTTCAGGGAGGTTCAGACGCGAAGGCCTGGCTCAGTCCCAGCCGCCCCAGCCGTAGTCGTCGTCGTCCCAGCCGCCCCAGTAGCCGCCGTGACCGTGACCGCCGTAGCCGCCATAGTCGTCATAACCGCCGTAGCCGCCATAGCCGCCGTGACCGCCATAGCCGCCGTGACCGCCATAGTCTCCGCCGCCATAGCCTCCGCCGCCGTAGCCGCCTCCGCCGTGGCCTCCGCCGCCGTAACCGCCGCCGCCATAGCCGCCACCGCCGCCGTGGCCACCGCCACCGCCGCCGTGACCGCCGCCGCCACCGCCGTTGTCCTGGTAGGAGACGACGTGGTCGGGTGCCGCGTGGGTGGCCGCACTGGCGACTCCGGCTCCGGCGGCGAGCGCCAGGACAGGTGCCGTAATCGCAGCGATGGCGACCCTCTTCATACGTGTGGTGTGCGCGCGCATGGTTTCGCCCCTCTCGGAGGGTGTGGGTGTGTAACGACGGCCGCCATGTCAGGAGGGCCGACCGCCCTGCGTGCGCTCCAGGGCCTGCGCGCAGCCCTGAGCGCGTCCGCCGCCCGCGGTGCCGTTCTCCGCATTCGTCCGGGCTCTGCGGCGGACCACGTCACGTCCTGGTTGAAACGGACATTAGTGACGTTCATGTATAAAGCTACGGCGCGTGCGCGACGAAGTCAAAAGCAGGACCAGCACCAGGCAAAAAGAACAAGTAAAGCTCGCGGGGCCGCCGTTCGGGCCGACGGGTTCCGGCCGGGCGGGGTCCGGGGATAGCCTCGGAGCACGGTGTCTCTGACTCAGTCAACCATCGGGGAAGCCATGACCGTCCAGGACGTCCGTGCCTTCAACCGCTTCTACACCAACCTCGTCGGCGCCCTCGACTACGGCCGCCACCTCTACGCCCCGTACACCCTCACCGAGGCCCGCGTGCTGTACGAGCTGGCGCACGCCGCCGACACCGACGCGGCCGACCTGCGCGCCGATCTCGCGCTGGACGCCGGGTACCTGAGCCGCATCCTCAACAAGTTCGAGGAGTCCGGCCTGATCGAGCGCGCACCCTCGCAGAAGGACCCACGGCGGCGGCGCGTCTCGCTCACCCCGGGCGGCCGGGCCGCCGCCGACCTGCTGGACGAGCGGGCCCGGGAGTCGGTCGGTTCGCTGCTGGGCGCCGTCGACCCCGGTGACCGGGCCCGCCTCGCCGAGGCCATGCGCACCATCCGCGCCATCCTCGGCGACGGGCACGCCGCTGACGGTCCCGGCGAGGTCGTGCTGCGCGAGCCGCACCCCGGCGACCTGGGCTGGATCGTGCAGCGCAACGCCGCCCTGTACGCGGCCGAACACGGCTGGAACACCGACTACGAGGGGCTGGTCGCCCGGATCGTCGCCGACTACGCCGAGGACCACGACCCGCACCTGGAGCGGACCTGGATCGCCGAGTGGGCCGGGCGGCCGGTGGGCTGCGTGATGTGCGTACGGGACGACGCCCCGGGCACCGCGCGGCTGCGGCTGCTGCTCGTCGAGCCGGAGGCGCGCGGGCTGGGCATCGGCGACCGGCTGGTCACCGCCGTCACCGACTTCGCACGCGGGGTCGGCTACCGCGAACTGGTGCTGTGGACCAACGACGTGCTGTCCGCCGCCCGCCGCATCTACCAGCGGCACGGCTTCGTCCTCACCGCGGAGAGACCGCACCGTTCCTTCGGCAAGGACCTGGTCGGCCAGGACTGGCGACTGGACCTGCACGCGACCGGTGAGTGAGAAGTAGGTTGGTGGGCATGAAGTTCGCCTTCTCCACCCTCGGGGTGCCCGGTCTGCCGGTGCCGGAGGTGCTGGCGCTCGCCACGGCGCACGGCTACCACGGCGTCGAACTGCGCGCCCACCCGGAAGAGCCCGTGCATCCCGGCCTCGGCCCGGCCGCGCGGTCCGACGTGGCCGCCGAGTTCAAGGCGACCGGTGTGGACATCCTCGGCGTCGCCGGGTACGCGTGGGTCGCGGCGCCCGGCGAGGACGCCCCGGTCCTCGACGAGACCCGCCGGCTCCTCCAGCTCGCCCACGACCTGGGCGCCTCCTACGTCCGTGTCTTCCCCGGCGCCGACCCGTCCCTGCCCGCCGCCGAGTCCGACGCGATCGCCGCCCGGCGGCTCGGCACGGTCGCGGAGGACGCCGCCGCGCTCGGCGTCCGGGTCCTGCTGGAGACCCATGACTCGCACGGCACCGGCGCCGCCGCGATCCGCGTCCTCGGCCCGGTCGGCCACCGCATGGTCGGCGCGCTCTGGGACGTCATGCACACCTGGCTCGGCGGCGAGCAGCCCGCCGAGACCTACGCGGCCCTCGCCCCGCACCTCGGCTACGTCCAGGTCAAGGACATCGCCTCGGCCGACGACACGGCCCCGCTCCCGCTCGGCGCCGGCGTCCTCCCGCTCGCCGACTGCGTGGAGGTGCTCTCCCGGCACGGCTGGGACGGCTGGCTGTGCTGGGAGTACGAGAAGCGCTGGTACGAGTCCGCCGCCCCGCTGCCCGGCCTGCTGACGGCGGGCCGGGAACACCTGACCCGGCTGCTCACCGAATCGGCCTGAGCGGGAGCCCCCACCCCGGGGCCGGCCCTCCTGTCCATGGGGTGCACCGGTGGTGCGGTGGGTGCGGGTGAGTGGGGGCTTGTCGCGCGGTTCCCCGCGCCCCCGACGGGACGCTCCAGCCGACGCCCGCCCCAAGCACCCCGCCAGGCCCCCTGCTTCCCCTGCCGGGGCACTGCGGCCGACGATCTCGCTTCCCGTTTCCGCGCATGGTCGGCCGGTCGGGAACCCGTCCCGCGCCGGGGCCGTCCAAGCCGCAGGCTGTCGGATGAGTCTTCGTGGTGCGGTGTCGGCACTCGCTGCTGGTTGCGGTCGCCGGCGTACCCTCTCCGCCGCATCACGGCCGTCGGCCCGCCGCCATCGACGTGCCCCCCCTCCAATGCGCCGATGGCGGCCCCTTTCCCGTTACCGTGCATGTCCTTGACGGAAAGAAACTTCCCGCACACGGATGAGCGCACGGAAGTTTCCTTCAGCCGGTTCCCCCACCGGAAGGAGCGCACGTGCCCTCCAGACGTACCGTCCTCGCCGCGACCGCGGGTGTCACCGCCGGACTGGCCGTCGGCACCGGCGCGCACGCCCTCGGCGCCGACGACACGCTCCGCGCCCTCATCGCGCGCATGACGCCGGAGGAGAAGGTCGGCCAGCTGTTCGTGGTGCGGGTCTACGGGGACTCCGCCACCGACCCCGACCAGGCCGACGTCGACGCCAACCTCAAGGAGATCGGCGTCCGCACCGCCGCCGAGCTGATCGGGACGTACCGGGTCGGCGGGATCATCTACTTCACCTGGACGCACAACACCCGCGACCCCCGGCAGATCGCCGAGCTGTCCAACGGGATCCAGCGGGCCTCACTGGCGCAGCCGCGCGGGCTGCCCGTGCTCATCGCCACCGACCAGGAGCACGGCGCGGTCTGCCGGATCGGCCGGCCCGCCACCCTGTTCCCGGGCGCCATGGCCATGGGTGCGGGCGGCTCCCGGACCGACGCCCGCACCCTCGGCCGGATCTCCGGCGCGGAGCTGCGGGCGATGGGTGTCCGGCAGGACTACTCCCCCGACGCCGACGTGAACGTGAACCCGGCCAACCCGATCATCGGCGTACGGTCCTTCGGTGCCGGTCCGGAGGCGGTGGGGGCGCTGGTCGCCGCCGAGGTGGCGGGGTACCAGGACGCGGGCGTGGCGGCCACCGCCAAGCACTTCCCGGGGCACGGCGACACCGCCGTCGACAGCCACACCGGCTTCCCGGTGATCACGCACAGCCGGGAGCTGTGGGAGAAACTGGACGCCGTGCCGTTCCGGGCGGCGATCGCGGCCGGCGTCGACTCGATCATGACCGCGCACATCCAGTTCCCGGCCCTGGACGGCTCCGGCGACCCGGCCACCCTCTCCCACCCCGTGCTCACCGGCATCCTCCGCGACGAACTCGGCTACGACGGGGTCGTGGTGACCGACTCGCTGGGCATGGCGGGGGTCCGCACCAAGTACGGCGACGACCGCGTCCCCGTCCTCGCCCTGAAGGCCGGCGCCGACCAGCTCCTCGACCCGCCCACCCTGGACATCGCGTTCCACGCCGTCCTGAAGGCCCTGCAGGACGGCGAGCTGACCGAGTCCCGGCTGGACGAGTCGCTGCTGCGGATCCTGCGGCTGAAGTCCCGGCTGGGGCTGCTCGACCGGCCGTACGTCAACGCCAAGGACGTCGGCCGGGTGGTCGGCACGGCGCGGCACCTCGCCGCCGCCGACCGCATCGCCGAACGCACCACCACCCTGCTGGTCAACGAGGGCGGGCTGCTCCCCCTGTCCCGCCGCACGCACGGCACGGTGCTGGTCGTCGGCCCCGACCCGGACTCGCCGTCCGGCACGACCGGCCCGCCGACCGGTGTGCTCGCCGCCGCCCTCACCGGACTGGGCTTCACGGCGACCGCGCTGCCGACGGGCACGGAACCGTCCGCGGCGACCGTCGACCAGGCGGTCGCGGCGGCACGGACGGCGGACGCGGTGGTCGTCGGGACGTGCAACGTGACGGCGGGCGGCGGGCAGCAGCGGCTGGTGGAGCGGCTGGTCGCCACCGGCAGGCCGGTGGTGGCGGTGGCGGTGCGCAATCCGTACGACGTCGCCCACCTCCCGTCCGTCAGGGCCTGCCTGGCGACCTACTCGTGGACCGACGTCGAACTGCGGGCCGCGGCGCGGGTGATCGCGGGCCGGGTGGCGCCGCGCGGCAGGCTGCCGGTGCCGGTGCAGCGGGCGGACGATCCGGCGCAGGTGCTGTATCCGATCGGCCACGGGCTGACGTACTAGACGTACGCCACGGAAACCCGCATAACGCCCTAAAAGGCGGAAAGTCTCCCGTACAGTCGTCATGGCCCGTGATCGCGGGCCACGCCGGCAGGGGGGTCGGTATGCGGAACAGACGTTGTGCGGGGGTTCTGGTGGCGCTGACCGTCGTGCTGCTGCCGACGGGCTGCCGGGGGACGACGTCGTCCGGAGCACCGGCGGGCAGTGCGCGGCCGACGGCGAGCCCCGCCCCGTCCGGGTACGGCACGCGGTTCCTCGCGGTCGGCGAGTGCAGCTCGTTCGGGACGGCGCGCTTCACCGAGGTGCCCTGTTCGAGCGAACGGGCGGCGGCCCGGGTGACGGCCCGGCACGACGGCGCCGTCGCCGACGGGCCGGCGTGCCCGGCCACCACCGACTTCGTGCTGCACATCGGCGCCCAGGGCACGGGCGGCGCCGGGCGGATCCCGCAGGGCTACGCCTGCATGCGCGACCTGCAGCCGCCGCATCCCGGCGACCCCGGCGGGGGCGGCGGGCCGCGCACGATCGTCGGGGACTGCCTCTACGGCTCGGGCCACGGCCAGGTGCGGGAGACCGCCTGCGACGGCTCGGGGAAGCGGAAGCCGGTATACCGGGTGGTGCGGGCGGTGGCCTCGCGGGACGCGTGCCCGGCGTCCACCGCCCTGTACGTCCAGCTCGGCGGCGCCCAGCCGGTGGGCTGCGCCCGGCGCGTGTGACCGCCTGGGCCGCTCAGCAGAGGATCCATCCCGAGCTGACCGAGCTGCGCCCCACCGAGCCCTTCACCCACACGCACCGGTGCCCGGCGTGCACGGTCACCGGGCCCGCGTGGTGGGTGTACCTGCCCTTGTCGACGACCGGGCGGTTGCCGCGGGCCTGGACACTGACGGACATCGGCTGTCTGCCGCCGGACGACGTCTTGGAGAGCGTGATCGCGCAGACGTAGCCGCCCTGCCGGTAGACGTGCACGGTGCCGGTGGCGAAAGGCAGGGTCCGCACCTCGCGCCCGGCGCAGTTCGCGGCCGTCACGGCCTGGGCCTCGGCCGGTGCCACGAGGGCGAGCGCCCCGGAGACCGTCAGCGCGGCCGCACCGAGCGCGAGCCACCGGCGTATCGCACCACTGTCCACAGTCGTCCCCTCCCGTACCGCGGCTGTGCACCATCCAACTCCGTACTGATGTACGGACGCCGCACAGGTGTCGGATGGTTGCACGGCCGCGTCTCCCCGGGTCCCCGGGGAGAGGCGGGCCGGGGTCAGCGGGTCGTCGCGCCCACCGGCTCCTCGGGCTCCTCGGGCTGGCCGACGAAGGTGCGCCACAGCTCGGCGTAGCGGCCGTCGAGGGCGAGCAGTTCGTCGTGGGTGCCGTCCTCGGCGACCCGGCCGTGGTCCATGACCACCACCCGGTCGGCGCGGGCCGCGGTGGTCAGCCGGTGGGCGACCACGAGCGTCGTACGACGGCCCGTCAGGCGGTCGGTGGCCATGTTGACCTGGGCCTCGGTCGCCAGGTCCAGGGCCGCCGTCGCCTCGTCGAGGAGCAGCACGTCGGGGTCGACGAGTTCCGCGCGGGCGAGGGCGATCAGCTGGCGCTGGCCCGCCGAGAGGTTGCGGCCGCGTTCGGCCACCTCGTGCAGGTAGCCGCCGTCGAGGGTGGCGATCATCTCGTGGGCGCCGACCGCGCGGGCCGCCGCCTCCACCTCGGCGTCGGTCGCGTGCGGGCGGCCGTAGGCGATGGCGTCCCGGACGGTCCCCGGGAAGAGGTACGCCTCCTGCGGGACGACCCCGAGCCGGTGCCGGTAGGAGGTGAGGTCGAGGTCGCGCAGGTCGGTGCCGTCGACGGTGACCCGGCCCGCGGTGGGATCGTAGAACCGCGCGACCAGCTTGACGAGGGTCGACTTGCCGGCGCCGGTCTCGCCGACGAAGGCGACGGTCTGTCCCGCCGGGATGGTCAGGTCGATGCCGCCCAGGGCTTCCTCGCCCTCGTCGGCGGCGCCGTACGCGAAGTGCACGTCCTCGAAGGCGATGTCGCCGCGGAGCGAGGTCACGCCGAGGGGGGCCGCCGCCGACCGGGTCGACGTCGGCTCGCGCAGGAGTTCCTGGATGCGGCCGAGGGAGACGGTGGCCTGCTGGTAGCCGTCGAAGACCTGGGAGAGCTGCTGGACGGGGGCGAAGAACAGGTCGATGTAGAGCAGGTACGCGACCAGCGCGCCGGTGGTGAGGGTCGCCGCCTCGACCCGGTGGGCGCCGGCCATCAGCACGCTCGCCGCGGCCACCGACGACAGCAGCTGGACGAACGGGAAGTAGACCGATATCAGCCACTGGCCCCGGATACGGGCCTTGCGGTAGCTCTCGCTGCGCTCGGTGAAGCGCCGGCCGCTGTCCCCCTCGCGCCGGAAGGCCTGCACGATGCGCAGCCCGGACACCGACTCCTGGAGGTCGGCGTTGACCACCGAGACCCGCTCTCGGGCGAGCTCGTACGCCTTCACGCTCGCCCGGCGGAAGAAGAACGTCGCGACGATCAGCGGGGGCAGGGTGGTGAAGACGACGAGGGCGAGCTGGACGTCGATCACCAGCAGGGCGGCCATGATCCCGAAGAAGGTGACGACGGAGACGAAGGCGGTGACCAGGCCCGTCTGCAGGAACGTGGACAGCGCGTCCACGTCCGTCGTCATCCGCGTCATGATCCGGCCGGTCAGCTCCCGCTCGTAGTAGTCGAGCCCGAGCCGCTGGAGCTGGGCGAAGATCTTCAGGCGCAGGGAGTAGAGGACCCGCTCGCCGGTACGGCCGGTCATCCTCGTCTCGCCGATCTGGGCCGCCCACTGGGCGAGCACCGCGAACAGGCCGAGCAGCGAGGCCGCCCAGACCGCGCCGAGCGCCATCCTGCTGACGCCCTGGTCGATGCCGTGCCGGATCAGGATCGGCAGGAGCAGGCCCATGCCGGCGTCCACGGCGACCAGGCCGAGGCTGGCGAGCAGGGGCAGCCCGAAGCCGCGCAGCAGGCGGCGCAGGCCGTAGGAGTCCTCGGGGCGTACGGCGCCGGCCTCGTCGATGTCGGGGACGTCGGTCGCCGGGGGCAGCGCCTCGACCTGGGCGAGGAGTTCGGGGGTGGCCGGGGTGCCGGCGAGGGCCAGGTCCCGGGGGGTGCGGTCGCCGGTCCACAGCCGGGGGGTCACTCCGCGCTCGGCGTCGAACTCGGCGTCCAGCTCGTCCCGCACGGAGGTGTCCTCGCGCGAGACGGCCGGGAGGGTGTGCCCCGGGGAGACCCCGCCCAGTTCGTCGGGGTCGGTGAGCAGCCTGCGGTAGAGGGCGGACCGCTGCTGGAGCTCCTCGTCGGTGCCGATGTCGGCGAGCCGGCCGCCGTCGAGGACGGCGATGCGGTCGGCGAGGTTCAGGGTGGAGCGGCGGTGCGCGATGAGCAGGGTGGTGCGGCCCCTCATGACGTGCGCGAGGGCCTCGTGGATCTCGTGCTCCACGCGGGCGTCCACGGCCGAGGTGGCGTCGTCGAGGACGAGCAGGCGGGGGTCGGTGAGCAGGGCGCGGGCCAGGGCGATGCGCTGGCGCTGGCCGCCGGAGAGGGTGAGGCCCTGTTCGCCGACCTTGGTGTCGTAGCCGTCGGGCAGTTCGGCGACGAAGCGGTCGGCCTGGGCGGCGCGGGCGGCGGCGAGGATCTGCTCCTCGGTCGCGTCGGGACGCCCGTAGGCGATGTTGTTGCGGACCGTGTCGGAGAAGAGGAACGAGTCCTCCGGGACCAGGCCGATCGCGGCCCGGAGGGAGTCGTGGGTCAGCTCGCGGACGTCGTGGCCGCCGACCAGGACGGCGCCGTGGGTCACGTCGTAGAAGCGCGGCAGCAGCAGGGAGACCGTGGACTTGCCGGAGCCGGAGGAGCCGACGACGGCGAGGGTCTCGCCGGGCCGGATCTCGAAGCTGAGCCCCTGGAGGACGGGGTGCTCGTGGTCGTACCCGAAGGACACGTCGTCGAACTCGACGGTCGCGGGCGCGTCGGCGGGGAGGGTCTTGGTGCCGTCCGTCATGGTGGGCCGGGTGTCGATCAGCTCCAGGACGCGTTCGGTCCCGGCGCGGGCCTGCTGGCCGACGGTGAGGACCACGGCGAGCATCCGGACCGGGCCGACCAGCTGGGCCAGGTAGGAGGAGAAGGCGACGAAGGTGCCGAGGGTGATGTGACCGCGCACGGCCAGCCAGCCGCCGAGCGCCAGCATCGCGACCTGGCCGAGCGCCGGGACGGCCTGGAGGGCCGGGGTGAACTTGCTGTTCAGCCGTATGGTGCGCAGCCGCCCGGCGAAGAGCCGGCGCCCGACCTCCCGCAGCTTCCCGGTCTCCTGCTCCTCCTGCCCGAACCCCTTCACCACGCGGACACCGCTCACCGCGCCGTCCACCACGCCGGCGACGGCGGCCGCCTGAGCCTGGGCGTACCAGGTGGCGGGGTGGAGCTTGCTGCGGCTGCGCTTGGCGATCCAGTACAGGGCGGGGGCGACGGCCAGGGCGACCAGGGTGAGCGGCGGCGACAGCCAGGCCATGATCGCGAGGGAGATCAGGAAGAGGAGGACGTTGCCGATCGTCATCGGCAGCATGAAGAGGAGGCCCTGGATCAGCTGGAGGTCACTGGTGGCCCTGCCCACCACCTGGCCCGTGGACAGCTCGTCCTGGCGCCGCCCGTCGAGCCGGGTGAGGGTGGCGTACATCTCGGTGCGCAGGTCGTGCTGGACGTCGAGGGCGAGCCGGCCGCCGTAGTAGCGGCGCACGAAGGTGGCCGCGTAGACGAGGACGGCGGCGCCGATCAGGGCGGCGGCCCAGGGCCCCATGGAGCGGCTGTGGTCACCGATCACGTCGTCGATGATCACCTTGGTGATCAGCGGTACGACGGCCAGCACGGCCATGCCGGCCAGCGAGGACCCGAGCGCGAGCACGACGTCCCGGGGATGCCGCCAGGCATACCCCGCCAGCCTGCGCGCCCAGCCGTCGCCCTGCCCCCGCTCCCCCTGCTGCGCTACCACCCGGATGCCCTCCGTCCGCCCTGGTCTTCCGCAGCTCACAACACGAAACGAAGCGGATTTCATCCCTCCGCAACAATGCCGGGCGACCGGAGGGAGAATCCGGAGCGCCCTGCCGCCGCGTGTCCCACGAACGGCCTGCGTCGCTGGCAGGGGCAGCGGCGCGATGACAGGGTGCAATGAGCCCCGCCCGCACCCGGGCCGCCTGAGTCACGGCGGCGGCCGTCATGGAGGAAGCCCATGCTCCGCGCGAGAACGTGCGCCATGCTCCTGAACCAGATCCACGGACTGAAGAAGATCGTCGCCGACGACGGGAAAGAGGTCCGCCGTCTCCAGGCCGAACTCGCCCGGCTGAGGGCCGAGCCGCATCCGGATCCGGCGAAGATCGCGCAAGTGGAGGCAGAACTGGCCGCAGCCCAGCAGAAGTTGTCCGACGACCAGGACGCCCTGACCGACGTCCAGAGCGACTACGACGAGCACTGCGGCGGCGGGACGGCCGCCGGCGGGACCACCGAGGGGTGACCGACGTGACCGGGGCGGCTCGGACCGCCGGAAGCCGGAGCGTCCGGCGCGAGTGATGTTTGGTAAAAGGGGCGCCCGCTCGTACAACCATTCGCGCGAACTCGTGTGTCAACACGGGCATGACTCACAGACGACAGAGAGGGCTGGCCGCCGCCGCGCTCGGCACCGGCTTTCTCATAGCCGGTGTGGCCGTGGCCGCGCCCGCCTCGGCCGCCGCGCCCGCCGTCAGCTGCACGTCGACCAAGGCGGCCCTCGCCACGAAACTGAAGAAGGACATCACCGCGGCGATCGCGAACCGCAAGGGGACGATCGCCGTCGGCCTGTACGACCGTTCGACGAACACGACCTGCGCCCTCCGCTCCACCACGCACTACGACTCGGCCAGCACGGTCAAGGTGACCGTGCTGGCCACGCTGCTGTGGGACGCGAAGAAGCACAACCGGTACCTGACCACCACCGAGCAGACGCTCGCCAAGGCCATGATCACCAAGTCCGACAACGACGCGACGACCAAGCTGTGGAAGCAGCTCGGCCTGACGAAGATCAAGGGCTTCCTGAGCGCCGCCGGGATGACGCAGACCACCCCGGGTGCCGACGGCTACTGGGGCCTGACCCAGATCGACGTGCACGACGAGCAGAAGCTGCTCGCGCTCGTCACCGCCAAGAACACCGTGCTCAGCGACAACTCGCGGGCCTACATCCTGAAGCTGATGGGGCAGGTGATCTCGTCCCAGCGGTGGGGCACACCGTACGGCGCCCCGTCCGGTGTCGCCGTGCACGTCAAGAACGGCTGGCTGCAGCGCGCCACGCACGGCTGGCGGGTGCACAGCCTCGGCACGTTCACCGGCGGCGGCCACGACTACCAGATGACCGTGCTCACCCAGGACAACAGCACCATGAAATACGGCATCGACACCATCCAGGCCGTCGCGAAGGTCGTGCACAAGGACCTCGCGGCCTCCTGAGCCGGGGCGGCGGTCCGCGGCGCCGAAGCCCGGTCCCGGCGGCCGGAAACCGACCCTTTCCTTCATGAGGCGGTCTCCACGCGGTCACCGATCCGCCCTACGGTGGCCGCCATGCGCCTGCGAACCGTACTCGCCACCGTCACCGCCGGCCTGGCGGCGGCCACCTGCCTGTCCGCCGCCGGGCCCGCCGACGCCGTCGCGACCCGCACCGACGCGCCCCCCACCGCCTCCGCCCACGCCTGTTCGCCCGCGGTCTCCCTCGACGGCTTCTCCGACGCCCTCGACAAGACGACGTTCGGCGGCTATTTCGTCGGCAACCTCTCCGCGCTCGCCGTGGACCGGGACGGCTCCCTGGCCGCCCTCGCCGACCGGTCCTACCTCTTCGACCTGGACGCGAAGACCCTCGCGCCGAAGAAAGTCGTCGGACTCGCCGACGAGAACGGCGCCGCGCTCGACTCCGAGGGCCTGGTCGTGGACCGGGACGGCACCCGCCTGATCACCTCCGAGACCGAACCGTCCGTCCGCCGCTACTCGGCGGACGGCAGGATCCTGGACCGCCTCCCGGTGCCCTCCTCCCTCCTGGTCTCCCCGGCCGGGCGGGCCACCGCCAACCAGACCTTCGAGGGGCTGACGCTGCTGGACGGCGGCCGCACCCTGCTGGCGTCCATGGAGGACGCGATCTCCGGCGACACCGCCGGGATCGTCCGCTTCCAGACCTGGCAGCGCACCAGGGGCAACCACTTCGAGCTGTCGGCCCAGTACGCCTACCGCACCGACGACCCGACCCTCGGCGTCCCCGAGGTGCAGGCGCTCCCCGACGGCCGGCTCCTCGTCCTGGAGCGCGGCTTCACCTCCGGCGTCGGCAACACCGTCCGCCTCTTCCTGGCCGACCCGCGGCACGCCACCGACACCAGCGGCGTCGAGAACCTCACCGGCCAGGCGGGCGTACGGCTGATCAGGAAGACCCTGCTCACGGACATCGCGAGCTGCCCGTCCCTGGGCGCCACGGCCAAGCAGCCCCAGCCCAACCCGCTCCTCGACAACATCGAGGGCATGGCCGTCACCGGCCGCGCGAAGGGCGCGTACCAGGTCCTCCTGGTCAGCGACGACAACCAGAACGCGGCACAGACGACGCGGTTCTACCGGCTGTCGGTCCGCGTGCGCTGACCCGCCCGGCGATCCCGCGGAGGGCTGCCCGCACCGGCCGCACGACGCGGGCCCGGCGACGTACGGGTCCGCGCCTGCGTGGCCGTCAGACGCGGGCGGTCTTGGTGAGGTTCTCCACCAGAATGCGCTTCACGAGGCGGAGTTTCGTGAGCTGGGCCTGGCGTACCGCCCTGTCCCGGGCCAGTGCGGCGATGCGTTCGGTGAAGGCTTTCTGGGCCGCTGGACTCGGTACGTGGAGTTCCACGTCGAGCAACTGGGACGGGTTCACGGGGCGCAGGCCGCCGTCGGACCGTGCCACCGTGTAGACGCTCTCCTGGGCTTCGGGCAGCATCAGCCACGCGACCAGGTAGTCCGCGGACAGGCGGCCTGCGTCGGGCCTGATACACAGGACGCCGGGGCTGTGTCTCGCCTGACCTGCTTCGCCTCGCCACACGGCGGCGCGGAAGGTCCGTCCCGTCGCGTCGGCAGGAGCGAACAGGACGTCTCCTGGACGCAGGGTTGCCGGCAGCCTCTGCCGATGTGGTGCGGGGCCGGCTTCGGCGGTCTGCCGGGCAGGCGGCGCGATGACGCGCCCTGTCAGGTCGGCCGGACGGAGAACCTGTATCCCGGAGCTGTCCCCCGCACTGGCGGCGATGGCGGGCCGTACCAGTTCGGCCACCTCCCGCAACGGTCGCCGCCGCGTCTGGCCTGCCTCGTCGGAGTCGACTGCGGTGAGCAGCGCGAGCAGTTCATCGACGTCCGTTTTGGCGAGTTCCCCTTCGACGTCCTTCTCCGCCTCAATCAGGGAGTGCACCACATCGGCGACCGTGGTCCGATCGGCGAGCAGGTGTGCGCCGTCGGCCATGACCTCCCAGGCGTTCCGCCGGGACCAGGGGTAACTCGGGGCCGGACCGGCCTCCGTCGCTCCCTTCAGCTGCTGCTCTATCTCGCGGAACGACAGTCCGTACTTCTCCCACCAGTTCTCATAGGCACGGACCAGCTCCTCGCGTCGGCTCCGCAGAAGGTCGTCGAGCTTGCGCTGCAGTCCTTGACGAAGGATGTCGAGTACCGTCCGGCGCTCTTGGCCGTCGGCGGCCAGGGCACTTCGGGCAACTGTCAGCCGCGCCTGCGCGCCGTCTTCCAGACGCTTGACCAAGACCGTGTTCTGCACGCGCTCACGCTTCAGCCGAGCCAGTTCCGCCCGCTGCTCCTCGTCTGCGGCAGCAGTCTCCTCCGCAGAGGATTCGCCGCCGCTCTCACCGTCCTCCCTTTCGCCGCCGGCCGGCCGAGCCCTGAGTTCCCTCCAGCGTTCGTCGAGTTCAGCCCTGCGCGCGTCCGCCGCCGCCAACGCCTCCAGGAAGTCCGGAGCCACGGCCGCCATCAGCTTGTGCCGGTACGCCGCACGCCGCTCCTCGGACGACGGTCGGCGTGGCCTGGCGGTGCTCGGGTCGGGCTCGGGCTCAAGCTGCGTCTCGATGTCCTGGACCCAGCCGTCGAGCACCCCCGCGAAGCCTCTCTCGGCGAGCGCCAGCAGGTCGTACCTGGCCTCACGCCACCACTCGGCCACCGCGCCGGCAAGCGCGGACCGCTCGACGAGACCGATGTCGCCGAGGCTGGCCAGGAAGGACTCGACCAGCGACTCCCGCGCCGCCCACAAGGCCGCCCGGCGCCGGGACGGCAGCAGTCCTGTCGGCCCCTCGGCGGCGGTGGCCAGTGCCTCCAGGTGCCCGGCCTCCGCCTCCCACCACTCGGTGAAGGCCGCGCCGAACCGCTCCTCGCGGGGGCGGGCCAGACCAGCGAACCGATCGGTGTCCGGCCGCTGTCCCTTCGGCAGGAAGTCGACGTATTCCGGGTCGACGGGAAGGCGCTCCTCGAAGAGGTCGGTCACTGCTATCCCGTAGGCGGCAAGCAGTTCCCGCTTCGCCTCGATCTCCGCGCGGGGCACCCCGCCCACCAGATGCGCCCGCACGTCCTGCGGCTCCGGAGTCGGCGTGCTGTCCACATAGCGGCGGACGTTGAGGTTGTCGTCGTTCTCCCGGAGTTCCTCACGCCCGACCAGACGAGAGAATCCGGGCACTTCCGAGAACGCGTGGAAGACAGACGTGATCTTCTCGGACTGCTCGGCCGACAACACGTTCTGTGCGCGTTCCGCCAGGAATTCACGGTCCGCGTTGATGAACAGCACCTTGCCCGCCCGCGCCGGGTCCTTCTTCCCCGGCGGACGCAGCACCAGGACACAGGCCGGGATGCCGGTGCCGTGGAAGAGGTTCGGAGCGAGGCCGATCACGGCCTCGATCGTGTCGTCGTCCAGCATGCGTGTACGGATCGTGCGTTCCCCGCCGCCCCGGAACAGCACACCGTGCGGCATGACCGTGACGACCACGCCGCCCGCGCCCTCCCGCCGGGTCTCCCAGAGCATGTGCTGGACGAACATGAGGTCGGCCTTGCCCCGCTCACCCGCCACCCCGTACGCCGCCCGCTGCTCCCGGTACGCCAGGTCGTCCAGCGAGTAGTCCATGGAGAAAGGCGGATTGCTGAGCACTCCGTCGAACCGGTCCGCGTCCGACGCCGGCACATGGGCCGGCGCGCTGAGGGTGTCGCCGGTGCGGAGGTCGAACCGACGCGCCCCGTGGAGGACCAGGTTCACCGTCGCCGTCGCCCACGAGCCGCTGTTGGCGTCCTGGCCTGCGAAGAACATGTCCGAGGCGTCACCGTCGTGTTCCTCCACGTACTCCTTGGCGGCGACGAGCATGCCGCCCGAGCCCACACACGGGTCGTAGATCCGCATGCCCGGCCCGGGGCGCAACAGGTCCACCATCATGCGGACCACCGGGCGCGGTGTGTAGAACTCGCCCCCGGCACGGCCTCCTGAGTCCGCGAACGCCTTGATGAGGTACTCGTACGCGGCGCCCAGCACGTCGGGGGACTCGACGTCACGTGTGCTCAGCCGCACGCGGTCGAAGTGCCCGATGAGCGACTTCAGCCGTTGATCGGCGCGTGCGGCCGACGACCCGCCGTAACCGCCGACACGGCGGAAGTCGAGGTGGCTGAAGAGCCCTTGGAGCTCGGGGTTCCGGTCTTCCAACGCCTGCAGCGCCGGATGCAGGCTGCTCTCGGCGATGTCGTGCGTGGCGGAGGATATCTCCGGCCAGCGAGCGACCTTCGGCACGAAGAGCACCTCCCGTTCGCGGTAGACCGACTCCTGTTCCAGGTAGTCGGCCAGCGCCCCGCCGGTAAGACCCAGTTCTCCGGTCGCGTACTCCTCGATCGCCTCACGCGCCACGTCGAACTCGTCGTTGGCCCCCTTCAGGAACAACAGGCCGACGATGTAGTCCTTGTACTCGGAGGCGTCCATCGACCCCCGGACGATGTCGGCGGCGGCGAAGAGGTGCCGTCCCAACTGCGTGAGCGTGAGCTTGGCCACGAACGGCTCTCCCCTACGGCCAGAAGCGGTGTCAGTACGAGGTGATTCCGAGTCCCTGTTCCACGAATTCGTGGACATTGGTGTACGGGTCCCGGTTGACGAGCGCCACGTGTTCACCGTGCTCCGCGTTCATCCGAAGGGCTCGCTTCCTGGCCTCCGGGTAGCGCCCGACGACCTGGTGCGGCAGCACCACCTTGATGTTGGCTCCGTCCTTCGGATCCCTCGCGAACGGCAGCCTCGCGGTCGCCTGCCCGCAGACTCCGCCGAACGTGCCGGTGACCGGCTTGTGGTGCAGCAGCCGCCAGACCTCGAAGCAAGGATGGGAGAAGGCCACTTTCACGTCCCCTTCGCGGGCCTGCTTGAGCGCGGTCTCGATGCCCTCGTGCTCGTCCCGGTCGAACAGGCACCAGACCTGCGGCCAGTACTCCTTCGCCAGTCCGCTCCTCCTGGCCTGCCGCTGCTCGCTGCTCATCAGGTCGACCGCCGCCTCGACGAGTTTGAGGGGCTTGCGCTGGGAGCCCGGGGCGGAGGCGTTCGCGATCCGCACCTCGACGGTGATCACCGGGTCGGCCGGCTCACCGCACGCCTTGATGATGTCGATGTAGGAGGGTTCCGTGACCAACCCCTCGGTGAAGACGTGGACGACCCTCTTACGCCGCCCACGCCGCTGCGCGGGGCCCAGCGAGGCCTTGCCTTTCTTCGCCTTCCCCATCAGTTCTGCCCCGCCTCGGACCCGTCCTGCTCCCGGTCGGCGAGCAGGCGCCGGGCGATCTGGCCTTCCAGAAGGGACGGAACCGCACCGAAGGCCCCCGCCAGGTACGACTTCATCAAGTCCTCTTCCCTCCCCGGGGACGCCGCGGTCAGCGGATACAGTTCGGTCGCCCCGTCCGCGTCCTTCTCCGTCAGCCATACCTGGCCGGGTTCGAGCAGCCGACCGCCACTCGGGGTGGTGAGGACTGTCGGGTCGTGCGACGTGAAGACCAGCTGGGCGCCGTCGGGATTGGCGTACGGGTCGTTGAAGAGCCGGACGACCTCGGCGGCGAACCGCGGATGCAGACTGGCGTCCAGTTCGTCGACGAGCAGTACGGCCCCTTCGTCGAGTGCCAGGAGCAACGGGCCGAGTAGGGCGAACCAGGACCGGGTGCCGAGGGACTCGGTCTGCCAGTCGAGGGCAGCTTCCCCCGCGGCCGAGCGATGAACGAGCCGGACGGTCGACCGGCCTCTGCCGTCGTCCACCACTTCCGTCCCGGTGATGCCCAGGTCGGCCACGCGCAGGAGGTCCTCGATCCGGCGGGCGCGAGCTCCGGAAAGTTCCTCGCGGGTGAACGCCTCACGCTGGTCCCGCTCGACCTCCGGATCGATCAGCCACAGGTTGCGGCGGAACCAATGGAAGAGAGGCGACAGCTGCGGGTGGTTGTCGGTGCCCGCGGTGGAGAGCAACAGGGCGTTGGCGCGGGTGCGCCGGGCGAGCTGTGCACGGTCCTTGACCCGGTTTCCCGGCCAGTCGTACACCTCGGCGCGGGAGGCGTCCCGGTCCAGCCAGACCTGCCGGTGTCCGCGCGGATAGCTGTGCAGCCATTCGGCTTCCACCCGGCTGGCGCCCAGCTCGAATCCGTACGTCCAGCGGATCCCGTCGAGGAGGAGGTCCACTTCGAAGAAGCTCGGTTCTTTGTTCCCCTTGGGGTCAAGCGCGAAGACCGAGCGCGGAACACCGTCGTACGAGGCCCAACGGGCATAGGAGTCGAGCACCGCGCTCCGCATGTCCACGAGGGCAGCGAGCACGTTCGACTTGCCGGAGGCGTTGGCGCCGAAGATTCCGATCAGCGGGAAGACACCGATCGGCCGGCCACCTGCCGGACTCACCGAACGGGCGGGAAACGGCTCCGCGTCCTCGGGCATCACGGAGTCGTCGGACGTCACGAAGGACAGCTCCTGCTCGTCGCGCAGTGATCGCACGTTCGCGACACGGAACCTCAGCAGCACGCTGTCCTCCTTTCCCGTTTCAGCGTAGTCGCCCGGTCGGACAGGCCGGCCCAGCCAACCGCGCTGGCCTCGGGGAACATACCCGCTGCGACCGGTGCCGCGTGGCCGAACGAGTGATCACGACGCGCGGGTGCGGCCGGGTACCGCTCACCGGCCCCACCGGCCGCCCTCTTACCGATATCTCATCCACCCACAGCTCGCACCCAGGATCGGCACAGCCCCCGCCCATCGGGCGCCCGCATGGTGGGATGGTGACATCTGCCACCGATCCCGTCCCCCATTCGCCCGTGTCCCCCGACTGGGGCCCGCCCACGGCGACCGCCACGGCGCCTGAGCCGGCGACCCCCGCGGCCGCCCCGCCGGACCGGGCCCCGCGCTGGTCGCTGCCCGCGCTGCTCGCGATCCTGGCCCTGGCGGCGGTGCTCTACTCCTGGAACCTCTCCGGTTCCGACATGAACACCTTCTACAGCGGCGCCGTCTGGGCCGGTACGAAAAGCTGGAAGGCCTGGTTCTTCGGCTCGCTGGACCCGGGCAACTTCCTGACCGTCGACAAACCGCCGTTCGCCCTCATGGTCATGGGCCTGTCGTGCCGCGTCTTCGGCTTCGGCACCTGGCAGATGATGGCGCCCGAGGTCGTGGTGGCGCTCGCCACGATCTGGATCCTGCATGCCACGGTGAAGCGGGTGTGGGGGCACGGCGCGGCGACGGTCGCCGCGCTGGTGCTGGCGCTGACCCCGATCACGGTCGCCATCAACCGGGACAACAACCCCGACACCCTCCTGGTGTTCCTGATGGTGTCGGGCGCGGCGCTCGCGTTCCGCGCCACCCGTGACGACCGGCTGCTGCCCCTGCTCGGGTCGGCGGTGTGCTTCGGCCTCGCCTTCAACACCAAGCTGCTCGCGGGCTGGATCGCACTCCCGGCCGTCTTCGCGCTCTACCTCTACGCGTCCCGGGCCACCTGGGCCAAGCGCGCCGTCCACCTGCTGCTGGCCGCCGTCGTGCTGGCCGTCTCCAGCTTCTGGTGGGCGGTCGCGGTCTCCCTGGTCCCGGCCTCCGACCGGCCGTACATCGGCGGCTCCACGGACGGCTCCGCCTGGAACCTGATCATGGGGTACGACGGTCTCGGCCGCGTCTTCGGCGGCGAGGGCAACGGCGGGGGCGGCGGAGGAGGCGGCGGCGGCTTCTCCGGGTCGGCGGGGCTGGGCCGGATGTTCAACGACATCCTCGGCGGCCAGATCTCCTGGCTGCTCCCCTTCTCGGTGATCGCCCTGATCGGCGGTCTGGTGCTGTGCGGCCGCGCCCCGCGCACCGACCTGAGGCGGATGGCGCTGGTCCTGTGGGGCGGCTGGACCCTGCTCCACTACGTGATCTTCGCGACTGCGCAGGGCACCATGCACCCGTACTACACGACCGCGCTCGCCCCGGGCATCGCGGTGCTGTGCGGCGGCGGTGGCGTGATGCTGCTGCGGGCCTTCCGCACCGACAAGCGGTGGATCTGGGTCCTCCCGGCCGCCTTCGGCGTCACCGGCGTCTGGGCGATCGTCCTGCTGCGCCGCGCCTCCGGCTGGAACACCTGGCTGTGGCCGACGGTCGGCGTGCTGACCGTGGCCGGCATCGCGGGCATGATCCTCTTCCGGGCCGGCGGCTCGGCCACCAGGGCCCGGCTGCTGGCGGCCTCGCTGGCGGCGGCCGTGATCGCGGCCCTGGCCGGCCCGACGGCGTACGCGGTCTCGGAGCCGTTCGGCAGCTCCGCCGGGGGCGGCATGGGCGGCACCAACCCGACGGCGGGCCCCTCCACGGGTTCCGGTTTCGGCGGCGGACCGGGCCGTGGCGGCGGCAACCGGGGCGGTTTCCCCGGCGGCGGCGAGCTGCCGGGCGGCCGGCGCGGGAACAACCAGGCCGGGGGTGAGACGGGCGGCGGCTTCCCGGGCGGCGCCAACAGCGGGGCGCCGAGCGGTGGCACCAACGGCGGCGGCTTCCCCGGTGGCGGCAGCGGCCAGACGGCGCCCGGCGGAGGAACCGGCGAGTTGCCGGGCGGCGGCACCGGCAACGGCGAACTGCCCGGCCGAGCCGGTGAGATGCCCGGCGGGGGAACCGGCAACGGCACCACGCGCGGCGGCTTCGGCGGCGGCATGGGCGGCGGCTTCGGCGGCGGCATGGGCCGCGGCGTCGACAGCGACCTGATCGCCTACCTGAAGAAGCACCAGGACGGCGCCACCTGGCTGCTGGCCGTCTCCAACTCGCAGTCCGCGGCGCAGATCGAGCTGAGTTCGCGTGAGCCCGTGATCTCCATGTGGGGCTTCACCGGATCCGACCAGGCGATGACCGTCGCCAAGCTGAAGGAACTGGTCAAGGCGGGCAAGCTGCACTACATCCAGCTCGGCGGCGGCATGGGCGGTGGCATGGGCGGCAACAACAGCGTCAGCTCCGCGGTGACCGCCTGGGTGCAGAAGTACGGCACGCCGGTGAAGGAGAGCGCGTACAGCAAGACCACGACGAGCGACTCGACCTCGAACTCGAAGTCCGCCGGCTCCTCGTCGTCGTCCTCCTCGTCGTCCTCGGCGTCGTCCTCGTCGTCCGCCTCGCAGAGCAGCACGTCGACGCTCTACCGGCTGGACCCGTCGGACGTCGGCTGACGGAGCCCGACAACAGGAGCGGGCCCCCGCCCCACCGGGGGGGGGCGGAGTTGGACTGCCGCGCACCAGCCAGGGGCCCGGAAGCCGGGGGATTACCCCCC